>DATIQP010000832.1:0-4010 GCA_035470765.1 Polyangiaceae bacterium
GGGCGACGCCCCGGACGAGAGCCTGCCGCCGGTGTTGGCCGGCCTCGAAGACGGTCCTGCCGACGACTCCCAGGGAGCGGAGGTGGCCGGCGCGCGCCTGGGCGCGACCGAGTCGGTCCGCCTCGTGCTCGACGAGGACGAGGCGGCGGACGTCACCGTGGATCTGAACGACGAACCGATGGTGATGACCTTCCCGCACTTGCTCTTGCGCGAGGTGGTCGCCTTCCTGGCGCTCGCGATCGTGCTCGCCGTGGTCTCGTTGATCTTCGACGCGCCCCTCGAGGCCATCGCCGATCCGTCGCGCACGCCCAACCCGGCGAAGGCCCCGTGGTACTTCCTCGGGCTGCAGGAGCTGTTGCGGTACTACCCGCCCGTCGTGGCCGGCGTGCTGCTGCCGGCGCTGAGCATCACCGCCCTCGCCGTCATCCCGTACTTCCGCGTGAACGTCGAGCGGCCTCCGCTCTGGGGCGCCGCGCCGCTGCGCCGGCTCGCGCTGCTCTGGCTTGCCATCGCGGCGATCAGCGCCCTCTTCCGCCTCGGGGCGAGCGGGATGGTCTGGTCGATCGTCATCCCGCTATGGCTCGTCGGTGCGACGATGAGCGCCGGCGCGTTGCCGTGGCGCGAGGGCAAGGTCGGCCCGTGGCTCCGGACGAGGAGCCTTCCCTTCTGGATCTTCACGTGGTTCCTGGCGTCCGCGATCACGCTGACGGTGATCGGCGCGCTCTTTCGAGGCCCGAGCTGGCACTTCACGGTGCCATGGCGTGACGGGATCTACTGATGATGGCGAAGGACGCCGGCCGCGCCACCAGCCGCGCTCTCGGGCGGCTGCGGATCGCCTTCGCGCTGCTGTCGATCACCTTGCTCGGCGTGCTCGCCATCGCGCCAGCGACCTCGCACTTCTCGGAGTGGCGCGAGGCGCAGCAGCGCTACGGCAACCTGGCGCAGCGTGCGAAGCTCGAGCCCATCGACGTGCGCGTTCGCCAGGCGCCGAGCCCCACGCCCGACAACGTGGACCGCTGCGGCAGTTGCCACCTCGGCGCCGCCGGCGTCGCGCCCGTCGACGGCGATCCGCTCTTCGCCGCCCACCCGGCGATACCCCACGACCCGGCGCGCTTCGGTTGTACCATCTGTCACGGCGGGCAAGGGCGCGCGGTCACCAGGCGCGCGGCGCACCAGGGGGAGGCGAACTGGGAGGAGGCGCTCTTTCCCCGCCCGTATCGCGAGGCCGGGTGCGGCGTGTGCCACTCGCGCGTGCGCCTGCCGGAACCCGAGCTCGTCGCGTCCGGCCGGGCACTCTTCGCCGTGCGCGGCTGCGGCGGCTGCCACGACGTCGACGGTCACGACCTCCCCACCAAGCGCGATCTGTCCAAGGTGGGCCTGCGCGGCTTCTCGCGCCAGTGGCAGGACCACCACGTTCGCGCCGCGGGCGAATCGACCGACGACCGCTGGGCCGCGAGCCCGCTGCCTCTGGGCGCCGAGGAGCACGCCGCCGTCGACGCGTTCCTCGAGTCGCTCGTCGGCGCGCCGCAGCTCGTCGCGGGCAAGCTGCTGGTGGCGCGGCTCGGATGCAGGGGGTGCCACCGGATCGACGGCGTCGGCGGCGATGGGCCGGACCTCTCCGACATCGGAAGCCGTCGGCCGTCGGAGCTGGACTTCAGCCGCGTGCGAGGCGAGCACTCGCTCGCGGGCTGGCTCCGCGAGCTGCTCACGGATCCTTCCCGGCTCGATCCGCGCAGCCGCATGCCGGCCCCGGGCCTCGCCCCGGCGGAGATCGATCAGGTGATCACCTACCTGCTCTCTCTCAGGACCGACCCCATCTCCTCGGCATTCTGGCCGCCCGATCGCGTGCGCGGGATGGTGCTAGGAGAGCGGGATTTCCCCACCGAGGGGCGCCCGCTCTTCCAGGCCTTCTGCAGCGCGTGCCACGGGCCCCGCGGTATCGGCCGCGCGCCCGCCGGGGCCGTCGCCTTCGCGCCCGCGATCGGCGGCGATGCATTCCTGGCGATCGCCAGCGACGGATTCCTGCGCGAAACGGTGCGACAGGGACGACCCGAGCACATGCCCGCGTGGGGCGCGTCCGACGGCGGCTTGCACCCGGAGGAGATCGACGCGATCGCGTCCTACCTCCGCACGCTGCAGCACGCGCTCCCGAGCTTCGCCGAGGTCAGCGCCAGCGTGCTCGATCTCGCGCGCGGTCGCGAGGTCTTCCAGCAGACGTGCACCCCGTGCCACGGAGCGCGCGGCGAGGGCACCGCGATCGGGCCGCCGCTGGCCGCGGCCGACAACCCCGTGACCGTCCGGGAGGAGGCGATCTACGGCACCCTCGCTCGCGGCGTCGACGACACCGCGATGGGCTCGTTCCGCACCTTCGACGCCCCGACGCTGCGGGCGCTGATCGGCGCCGTGACGACGCTGGATCGCACCGACGGCCCGCGCAAGGACTGGCGCCCGCGCGCGGGGGATCCCGGGCGTGGCCGCGAGCTCTTCGGGCGCCACTGCGTGACCTGCCACGGCGCGCGGCCCGAAGGGCGCAAGGCGCCTGCGATCGAAGACCCGCGCTTCGTCGCCACGGCGCCCGACTCGTTTCTCACCGCGAGCATCGTGCGGCGCCACGATCGGAGCCGCGAAGAGCTCCGGCGCAGCCCGGACGAGGTGGCCGATCTCGTGGCCTATCTGCGGAGCCTGGGGCCCGCTCCGGCGAGCGCCGGCGATCGCTGACAAAAGGCATCGTGCGAGGCCGCAGGCCCGGTAGCATTGGACCCGTGACCAAACGAACCCTTGCCTTCTTGCTCCTCGGCCTGACGTCGGCCGCCGTCCCGTTGGCGTGCAGCAGCGGCTCGAGCACCACCCCCGACGGCGGCAAGGTCTACACGAGCCTCCCGCCCGACAACATCCCCTGCACCACCGACACCGATTGCTGCGTGGTCACGGACGGCTGTCGCTCCGCGGCCTACGTCGTCCACGCCGGCGACACCGTCGAGATGCCGAGCCCCGGCGCGTGCAACGCGTGCATCGTCCCCGCGGTCCAGGTCTGGTGCAAGAACGGGACGTGCCAGAGCGGCGAGCTCAAGAGCATGGACTTCAGCGCCTTGGCCCCGTTCATGATGGATCACTGCGGGACGCTGCCCATCCCTGCGGACGCGGGCGACGCTTCGCTCTACGGACCGGACGGCGGCCTCACGACGATGGCCGCCTACGGGTGCATGCCGTAGCTCGCTTCAGCGCGGGCGCCGGCGGCGCCTTCGGAGCGCCACGAGACCGAGCAGCGCGGGGACGCCGGCAGCGCCCGCGCCGCGGTCGGGCAGACCGAGGGAGCACCCCGTGCTCTGCCCGCCGGCTTCGCGTGAGGGAGGAACGGGCCTCGTGCCCGTCGCTCCGCCGTCACCGGTCTCGTTGTCGCCGCCCTCATGCTCGCTCGCGCCCGCGTCGCTTGTCGCGCCCGCGTCGGACCCGGGCGAGCCCGCGTCGGGTGGCGGCGGCGTGCCGCTCCCGAGCGACTCGAGTTGCGTGAGCGTGCCGTTGAACGAGTCGAGGTCGACGGCGCCCGAGATCGGCCCGAGCGAGCTCGTCGAGGAGCTTTGCCAGAACGTGTACGTCGTCCACGGCGCGGGAACGTCGGGGCACGAGACGCCGTAGTTGGCGATCCAGAGCGGGTAGGCGCCGAGCTTGGCGAAGCTCGAGAGGAACAAAGGGCTCGTGTAGAGGAACGGCGTCACGCCGCTCGCGCTCTTCACCGTCCCGAGGAATGTCGCCGCGTTCGCCTCGATCACCGCCTCGGTCTGTCCGTTGGTCGTCTCGAGATCGAGGACCAGCATGTCGCCCGGCGAGAGGGGACCGACCGTGGAGAGGAAGAAGTTGGCCTGCGCGACCGGGTCCACGTCGGCGTGGAAGAAGTGGTAGGCCCCTCGCACGATCCCGGCCGACTTCATGCCGGCCCAGTTCGTCTTGAACATCGAGTCGGTGAAGTTCGTGCTCTCGGTCGCCTTGGCGAACGCGAACGAGATGCCCGC
>DATIQP010000833.1:0-8907 GCA_035470765.1 Polyangiaceae bacterium
GCCGCGGATCTCATCGTGGTCATGCACAAGGGCAGGGTGGTGGAGCAGGGCACGCACGACGAGCTGCTCGAAAAGCGTGGCTTCTACGCCAAGCTCCACCAGCTCCAGTTTGCGGGTGGCGCGCCGCCGCACGTAGACCCGGCGCGGGCGAGCGAGTAAAAGAACAGGTCGTGACGAAGAAGGGAAATCCGTGACGTCGAAGGTACCCCCCGCGGCCGATTCTTCATCCTCAGTCCGCGTGCTCAAGCCGCGCCGCGCGGCCCCGGCCGACGCCGTCCGGCCGACCCGCGCCGAGATCAACCTCGAGGCGCTGCGCCTGAACCTTCGGACCGTGAAGCGTCACGCCGCCGGCGCGAAGGTCTGGGCGGTCCTCAAGGCGGACGGCTACGGGCACGGGGCTCCGGCCGTCGCGCGGACGCTCGAGCGCGCCGGCGCCGACGGCTTCTGCGTGGCCCTGCTGGAGGAGGCGATCGAGCTCCGCGAGGCGGGCATCGTCGCGCCCGTCCTGGTCATGGGCGGCTATTACCCTGGTGCTCACGCGGAGGTGATCGCTCGCAAGCTCGTGCCGGTCGTCTACGACCTCGGCCAGATCGAGTCGTTCGCGAAGCTCGTTCGCAGCGGCGACGTGCCCGGTCCGGTGAAGGTCCACCTCAAGGTCGACACGGGCATGGCGCGCCTCGGAGTGACGATGCAGGCGCTGCCCGCGCTCGCCGCGGCGCTCGAAGATTTTCCGGAGGTCGAGGTCGACGGGCTGATGACGCACCTTGCGTGCGCCGAGAGCGGCACCGAGGAGACGACGGAGCAGATGGTGCGCTTCGACGAGGCGACCGCCCTGCTCGCCCGCCACGGCGTGAGGCCCGCGGTCCGGCACGCGGCCAACAGCGCCGCTCTGCTGCACCAGCAGGCGCGCCTGGACGCGGTGCGTCCCGGCATCGCGATCTTCGGCGTCCCGCCGCTGCGCGCAGGCACGCCGCTCACGGAGGAGCTTTACTTGGTCATGCGCGTGCGCACCGAGATCGTCTCGCTGCGCGACGTGCCCGCGGGCGCCCCCGCCGGCTACGGCGCCGTCTGGCGTGCGTCGCGGCCGAGCCGCATCGCGACCATCCCGATGGGCTACGCGGACGGCCTCTCGCGCCATCTCACGAACAGGGGCCACGTCCTCGTGCGGGGCAAGCGCGCGCCGATCGTCGGTGCCGTCTCGATGGACATGACGATGATCGACGTGACAGATCTCGAGGGCGTCTCGCTCCGCGACGAAGCGGTGATCCTCGGCAGCCAGGAGGGAACGCTCGGAAAGGCCACGATCACCGCGATCGAGATCGCCGAGCACATGCACACCATCCCGTGGGAAGTGCTCACGGCCGTGTCGCGTCGAGTTCCCCGCTTCTACCGCGAGCCCTAAGATCTCGGCATGGGCGCAGAGGTGAGCACCGAACCGGAGGAGCAAGAGCCGAGCTCGACGGTAGGCTCGGTCGTCCTCGCGGTCTTTTCCCCGCTCCTCGACCTGCTCGACGAGATCGGCGGCACCGTCAGCCTCGGGCTGAGCACCTTCGCGTGGCTGATCCGTCCGCCGTTCCGCTTCGCCCAGGTCCTGGCCTCGCTGGACTTCATCGGCGCCGGCTCGACCTTCATCGTGGCCCTGGTCGGGCTGTTCACCGGCATGGCGTTCACGGTCAGCACCATCGTGGGCTTCCGGCAGTTCTCGGCGGAGAACATGGTGGGCGGCGTCGTTGCGCTCGCCCTCACGCGCGAGCTCGCCCCCGTGCTCGCGTCCGTCGTCCTCACGGCCCGCGCGGGCAGCACGATGGCGAGCGAGCTCGGCAATATGCGCGTCACCGAGCAGATCGACGCCATCACGACGATGGGCGTGAGCCCCGTGCAGTATCTCGTCGGCCCGCGCGTCCTCTCGAGCGTCATCGTCATGCCGATGCTCACGCTCGTCTTCGGCCTGGCCGGCATGTTCGGCGCTTACATCGTCGCCGTGCTGTGGCAGGGCATCGATCCCGGGCAGTTCATGGACCGCGTGCGCCAGTTCCTCGAGTGGCGCGACCTCCGCATGTGCACCGTCAAGGCGCTGGTCTTCGGGCTGCTGGTCAGCGTCATCTGCTGCAAGAAGGGCTTCTTCGCGAGCGGCGGCGCCCGGGGCGTCGGCGAGGCGACCGCCAAGGCGGTCGTCGCCAGCATCGTCGTGATCTTCTGCGCGGACTACGTGATCACCACGATGATGACGGACATCTGAGCTCGCGCCCGCGCCAGGGCCCGAGGGGCGCGTACGCCCCTCGAGCGCTGGTCGAGGTGCGTCACAGGCCGGCGATGTGGTTCTTGAACGTCGTCCCGTAGGGCGTCGTCGCGCTGCCCGAGTAGCTGCTGATGAGGTCGAGGCAGTTGCCCCACGTGTCCCACGTCCAGGCCAAGTAGCTCTGCTGCTTGCCGTCCAGCCAGCCCATGAGCGGCGTGATGAAGCCGCCCCCGCAGTCGTCCTCGCCGATCTCGGTCGCGACGATGGGGTACTGCTTGGCCACGGCGCCCGCGGTGCTGTCGTAGCAGCTCGTGCTGCTGCAGACGTTGAAGTTGTACACGTGCCACGCGGCGGCGAGGTTGTGCGCCGGGTCGGTCGGAACGTGCGTCAGCCACTGCGAGAGAGAGTTCGAGTACTGCACTCCTCCGAGCAGCACGAGGTTGTTCGCGCCCGCGGCGCGCACCGCGGAGACGAGCGTCTGCATGCCCGCCACCTGGTAGTTGATGCCGCTGCACGTGCCGCCATTCTGCCAGCACGTCCACGCGGCGTTCGTGTCCTGGTCGCCGTCGGGGTACGGCTCGTTGTGCAGCTCGAGCACGACGTCCGGGCGGGCGGCGAACGCCGCCGCCACCTGGGACCAGAACGTGACCGAGTGATCCATGTCGGGCATCGGCTGCTGCCCGCTCGCGAGCGTCGTGCCGGGTGCCGTCCAGTGCAGCTCGAGGATCGGGTGCATGCCGTGCGCGAGGATGCGGTCGGCGAAATCGGAGAGCGCCTTCTGGTAGTTGGCGCCTCCGTACTGCGCTTGCACGCCGTTGATGCCGAGCCAGCAGTCCTCGTTCATCGGTACGCGCACCGCGTTCACGTTCTTCCAGCTCGCGATGGCGGCCAGCGAGGCGTCGTCCGACGGCCCGTCGAAGAGGCCCCAGCCCTGCGCGCACGCGAACTCGGTGCCGGACCGGTTCACGCCGTGCAGCTGCACTGTGTTGCCCTGACCGTCGACGAGCGTGCTGCCGACGGCGTGGAGGTACTTGGTTTGCGCTCCGCCGTCCTTCGCCGGCGAGGCGTCCGCGGTCGTCGAGCCGTCCGCCGGGGTCGAGCCGTCCGGGCCGGACGACGCGTCCTTCGCGCCGGGCGCGTCGGGCGAAGAGCCCCCGTCGCTGCTCGGGCTGGTCGACCCGTCCGCGGCCGGAGTCGGGCCCGCGTCGGAGTCCTGCTGCGCGCCGGGCGCCGAGCTGCATCCAACCAGGAAGATCACGCCGAGAGAAAGAGAAACCGAAAACAGACTTCGCATGGTGGAATCCTCACTTCCCGTAAACGGCATGGAGCATCGCGTTCGCCCAGGCCTGTCGAATGGCGGCGTTACCGGCGGCGTTCGGGTGAATGTCCGTCGGGTTGTCGAACATCGTCGCGCGGCCGTTGTAGAGGACCGTGTAGAGGTCCGGGCCTGGGACGAGCTTCGATCCGAACTGCGTGTAGAGCGCCTGGATCTGCGCGTTGTACTGCGGGATCGCGGCGTGCCCCGGATCGCCCGTGTACGGGATGGTCGGCACGACGGGGACCTTGCCCGCGGCGAGTACCTTGTTGATCAACTGCGTCATGCGGCCGGCGTAGCCGACCGGATCATTGCCCGCGTCGTTGGTGCCGAGCGGGATCGCGAAGTAGCGACCCGGGAAGTCGGCGAGGAAGGAGTCGATGACCCCGAGCAGCGTGCTCGTCGACCAGAAGCCGTGGCCCGCCATCTCGAAGGCAGGGTCGTTGGCGACCTGCTGGTGCACGAGCTGGTCGAAGCTGTCGTTCGACGACTGGTGATCCATCGAGTTGGCGGTGATGGAGTCGCCGGCGAACTTCCAGCCGTCGTTGTTCGCGTGCGCGTCGTACAGCTCCCACTGGATCGCCGTGTTGAGGTTGCCGCTGGCGGTGTTCGCCGCCGTCGCCGTGCACACGAAGCGAACCCACGAGTAGCCGGTCAGGTCGATCAGGTGAGCGCCCGAGCTGAGCTCGTTGCCCGTCACCGTCACGAGCGTCACCCAGTTCGACGACGGAGCCTGTCCGCCTCCGGGCGCCGCGTTGGCCTGGATCTGATAGTCCCCGGGGAGGTTGTAGCTCTGGGCGTCCGAGGTGTCGTAGTTGTAGCCCCACTCGTTGAACCACAACGAGTAGACCTTCGTGCGGCTCGCCTGCGGCACCTTCGAGAGATCGATCGCGATCCAATCGGGCGAGGCCGGCGACGGGACGTCGTTGGTGCGCCACGCGGTGCCGTAGTCGGCGTCGACCGCGTCGGCCGCGCTTCCGCTGTTCGCGAACGCCGGCATGCCCTGGCTGATGAGTGGCATGTTGCCGGCGGTGCTCGGAGGGGTCGGCGGCGTCGGCGGCGTCGGCGGCGTCGGCGTCGGCGAGCCGTCGGCTCCCGCCTCGACGGACGCTTGCGCCCCATCCTGCGTCGCTGCGTCCGTGGTCCCCGCGTCGTGGGACGAGGACGTGGGGGGCGAGGAATTGTGAACCGAGGACGAGGCGTCGGCCGCGGCGCTCGGGCCGGCGTCGTCGCCCGAGGGGTTGGAGGTCGTGGACGATCCACACGCAAAAGCGGCGGAAGTGAGTAGGACCGTAGCCCAGCGGAGTTGCTGCATCGCGATGCTCTAGCAGCCGCGAACGCGACGACGCACGCGCCTCATGCGCGATAGCTCGCAGGATGTGCGTCACAGGCGTGCGCGTCACTGCAGAGAATTTCGCGCCGTGATTCGCGAACTATTTTGTGCTCTCGACCCTACGTCGGGAGAAGCATGGGGCAGCTCCGGATCTCCGCTCGAGCCGTCGCGATCACGGTGCTCGTGATGAGCTGCCGAGGCCGATGTCAGGAGGGCTCGGTGGCCGGTGGCGCGGCGGGTCCCGCGGCCGTGACGAGCAGCACGCACGTCGCCTCGCGGCTCGCGGTCGACTGCAAGGCTCCATCCAAGACGATCAGCCCGTACATCTACGGCATCGCCTTCGACATCACGGGCACGTCCGACGGCACGGACCCCCGGCTCTGGGCGATGAACCCGAGCGGGCGCCGCATGGGCGGCAATGCGTCGTCCCGATACAACTGGGAAGAGGGCAACGTCTTCAACAGCGGCAACGATTGGTTCTTCGAGAACCAGACGACGGGCAAGGGACCGGAGCCGGTGTGGCGCACCTTCCTCACGGCGAACGCCTCGCACCACGCCATCAGCGCGATCGAGATCCCCATGCTCGGCTGGGTCGCCAAGGACGCGACGAGCGTCTCGTTCCCGCTCTCGCGACACCCGTCGCAGCAATCGTTCGACGCCGCGCGCGGCGCCGGCAACGGCCGGCTGCCCGACGGCTCGCCGCTCCCGTCGGACGATCCGGCGCTGACGAGCATCGAGTCGACGCCGGCCTTCCAGGCGCGATGGGTCCGGGCCATCAAGAGCCTCGCGGCGACGACGAGCAGCCCGTCGCCGCGCGTCTACATCCTCGACAACGAGCCCACGATCTGGAGCGGCACCCACCGCGACGTCCACCCCGAGCCCGTCGGCTACGACGAGCTCTGGAAGCTGACGCGCGAGTACGCTTCCGCGATCCGCGAAGCCGACCCGGACGGCGTCATCGCCGGACCCGCCCTGTGGGGCTTCACCGCGTACATGTACAGCGGCAAAGACACCTTGGCCGGCGTGTTCTTCCGACCCGATCGGCGAGCGCACGACGACCTGCCTCTGCTCGCCTGGTACCTGCGGGAGGTGGCGCGCTACCAGAAGCAGACCGGCAAGAAGCTCATCGACCTGCTCGACGTGCACTTCTACCCGGCGGCCGACGGCATCGGCATCACGACGTCGGGCAAGACCGATCCCGCGAGCAACGCGCTGCGCATCCGCGCCACGCGCGCGCTCTGGGACCCGACGTACAAGGACGAGTCGTGGATCGGCGAGCCGCTCCGGCTGCTGCCGCGGCTGCACGAGTGGATCGATGCGTACGATCCCGGGCTCGGCATCCAGATCGGCGAGTGGAGCTTCGGTGCGGAGAACGACATGTCCGCCGGGCTGGCCGTGGCCGAGGCCCTCGCGCGCTTCGCCGACGGCGGCGTCACGTCGGCGTACTACTTTCCCTCTCCGGAGATCGGCAGCGCGGCGTACTTCGCCTTTCGCGCGTACCGAAACTTCGACGGCCGCGGCGGGCGGTTCTTGGACCGGCTCGCGCCGAGCGACTCGAGCGGCGTGGCGACGCTCTGGGCGTCGCGCGACGACGCCGGCAAGCACCTCGTGTTGATCGTGCTGAACACGGACCCCGCGGCGGCCGAGGGCGGCGGAGTCGACCTGTCGTCGTGCGGGGCCGTCGAATCCGTGCGCGCATTCGCCTACCGCAGGGGGCAGGCCGACTTCAGCACGCTCGACGCCGCGCCTCGCCCCGGCGGCGTCGCGGTCAGCTTCTCCCCGTACTCGATCTCGGTCGTCGACGTCGCGCTGCGCTGAGGCCCGCGAGCCGACCGCGTCGCATCAACCATCCGAGGGCGAGCGCGATGCCGGCGACCGAGGGCGTGCTGCCGCTCGAGCCCACGTCGCAGCTGCAGCCGCCTCCGCCGCTCGCCCCCTCGCTGTCGCCCGCGTCCACCGCCGCCGCGTCCGCGCCGGCATCGCTCGGCGGCAACCCCTCGCTCGCCGAGGTCGGGCTGGTGCAATCGGGGTCGGCGGGGTAGTCGACGAGGCCATCGCCGTCGTTGTCGAGGCCGTCCTCGCAGTCGGTGCCGATCCCGCCGAACAGCGGCTGGTTCTGCGCCGCCTTGCGCAACAGCGCCATCACGGGCTTCTCGTCGAAGCCGGCGTCGGCGGCCGGATCGTCGACCGCGACGCCGAAGTGGTACTGGGCCGGCGGCGGTACGTCGAAGCCTTCGTAGAAGATCGTCGTCTGCCACCACGGCCGCCCGAGCATGCTCTCGAGCACGCGCCGGTAGTAGAGCGTCTGCGCCGCCTCCGCAGTCGTGTCGCCGTACGTCGCCTCGGTGCCCGTCTCCGTGAGCCAGAACGGCTGCGTGGCGCCGTGCTTGTCCATCACCTCTTTCAGCGAGAGCGGGCCCTCGAAGACTACGGTGTCGCCGATCTTCACGATGCGGTGCGAGTCGAGCTTGTTGTAGAAGCTGTCGGTCGCGCCTCCCGCTCCCGGCGTGTCCTGCGGGAAGGCGCCGTAGTCGTGGCCGCTGAGGATGTCGATCTGGCTTTGCGCCGCCGTCAGCGCCGCGTCCATCCAGATGTCCCACTGCCCGGCGATCGTGGCGAGCCCGGGGGCGACGACCTTGCACGACGGGCATGCGGCGTGGAGCGCCTGCGCTCCCGGCAGCAGGACGAGGGACGTGTACGCCTGCGACGAGCCCTCCCAGAACTGCCCGAGGTTGGGCTCGTTCCAGAGCTCGTAGTGTGTGACGCGGCTGGCGAAGTGGTTGGCGGCTGCGGTGACGAACGCCGGGTAGGTGCCCGGCTGCGGGACGTCGTTGTTGCTTCCGTCGCCCTTCGTGTCGCCCGCCGAGGCCCACGCGGGCGTGTAAGCGAGTACGGCGAGCACCGAGAGCCCGCGCGCCGTCGCGCCGTCGACGACCTGATCGAGCAGCGTCCAGTCGTACTGGCCCTGCGAAGGCTCGGCCTGGAACCAGTTCACGTCGATGCGCACCCACGCGAGCGACGCCGCCCGAGTGACGTCCAGGCCGACCCCGGTCGACTGGTGCACGTTGAGGCCGAGGCCGTCGGCCGCCCGCGCTGGCGTCGCCGCCGCGATGAGCGACGCGCCCAGGATCACCGCCGCGCTTCGACGCATCATGCAACCCTCCCGGTCATTTCGCCGGCATGACGACGGAGTTGAGCTCCGTGATGTTCGCGCCGGCGGGGTAGGCGTAGCTCACCCAGCGCGTGAACTTCGGGTTGTCCTCCTCGTCCGGCTGCCAGGTCACCGGGTTGCCCCAGCCCCACACGGTCACGCCGAACTTCGGCGTCGCCTGGCCCGCGTCGGGGCCGAAGGAGCCCTCGATGACGTGCACGCCGTTGTTGCACTGCCCGACGCCCTGGAAGTTGCCCGTCGAGAGGTCCACCCGCACGAACTGGTACTTGCCGCTCGTGCCGAGATCCGTCCAGCCGGAGAGCGACCCGGCGCAGTCGAGGTTCACCTCGGGGAACGCCTGCGTCGCCGGGTCCTTCATGCGAACGACGACGAGGTTGGTCTCGGGGTAGGTCGGGTCGGTGAAGAACGTGTAGCGCGGCAGGTACTGATCGGGCGCGAGGACGTTGACGAACTCGGGATCGCCCGTGCCGTCGTAGAGCTCGCCGCCCGTCATGTACTGCGCCATGTAGAAAGGGTGCTGCGCGTCTTGGCTGCGCGCGACGAAGGGCGCGTTGGTCGAGAACTCGACCATCTGCCCCGCGGTGAGCGTCGAGGGCGCGCCGGGCGGCTGCGACGGCTCGTACGAGAGCTGCGTGCCGTTGACGACGCCGACGATGCGGTACGGCGAGTACTCCTCGATCACGGTGTCGCGCGAGCGGTAGCGGACGCCGACGTACTCGTGGCCGAGCGCCTTGATGGGCGGCAGCATCTGGTGCGCGCTGTCGGCGCGGATGCGCGAGGTCGGCACGTCCATCAGCGTCGAGCAGCCGACGACCGCGATGGGGGCCGAGGCCTGGATGGCGCTGCCC
>DATIQP010000834.1:0-14644 GCA_035470765.1 Polyangiaceae bacterium
GAGGCGGACGACGGCGTCGAGCGACTCGATGAGGGCAAACGTGGCCGTGCGGAAGACTTCGATGCGGTGATCCTTCATCGCTGGCACCGTACATCGTTGTCGTCGCTCGTCGAGCAGCAAAAAGGTGTAAGGTGCCCTCACGCAGGTTTCATGAGCATCGGTTCGCACATCGATTTTCGCTTTCCGGGCTCGCAGGACCTCGGCAGTAAGCAGGCTCCGTGAAGGCGCGCGATCGCGCCTCATCGGACGACCGGCTCGGCGCGCCGGCCGGAGATCGCGACTCGCTTCGCCTGTACTTCCAGCAGATGGGGCGCGTGGGCCTGCTGACGCGCGAGGGCGAGGTGGAGATCGCGAAGCGCATCGAGGGCGGCGAGCACGCCATCCTCTCCGCGATCCTCGCATGCCCCGATGGGGTCGAGGAAGTGGCACGCCTGGGCCGGCGCCTGCGCACGGGGCAGCTCCAGGCCAGCGAGGTGCTTCGCGCGACGGAAGACGCGGACCCCGAGTGGGCCGAGAAGGCACGGCGGCGTCTGATTCGGCTGGTGGCGACGGTCCTTGCGTCGGCGCGGCCTCGCGCGCGCCGGGTGCGTCCGGCGCGCTCCGCGAGCGCTGCCGACGGTCGCGCGGTGGCGGCGTTCGCGGAGATGGGCCTCAACAGGGCGGCGACGGCACGGATGGTCGAGGCGCTGCGGGTTCGCCTGCGCACCGTCGAGCGCGAGAAATCGCGTGGCGCTCGCGAAGAGCTCGAGAACCTGCGGGCCACGTGCGCGGCCATCGCCGAGGCCGATCGACTGAGCGCCCACGCCCGCGGAGAGCTGGTCCAGGCGAATCTTCGGCTCGTCGTCGCGATCGCCAAACGCTACCGGAACCGCGGGCTGCCGTTCCTGGACCTCATCCAGGAAGGGAACATCGGGCTGATGCGCGCGGTGGAGAAGTTCGACTACAAGCGCGGCTACAAGTTCAGCACCTACGCGACCTGGTGGGTGCGGCAGGCCATCACGCGCGCGATCTCGGATCAGGCGCAGACGATCCGCACGCCGGTGCACATCTACGAGCTCGTTGGGCAGGTCACACGCGCCACGCGCGCGTTCGTCCAGGAGTACGGCCGCGAGCCTTCGAACGAGGAGATCGCCAAGGCGCTCGAGATCGACGTGGAGCGCGTGAAGGTCGCGCAGCGGTGCATGCGCCAGCCGATCAGCCTGGAGACGCCGAGGGGCGAGCCGAGCGAGGGTGGAGCAGTGCTCGGCGATTTCATCGAGGACCGCGGGGCCGTCTCGCCGCTCGAGGCCGCGACGAGCGCGCGCCTCACGGAGCACACGCGGAGCCTGCTCTCGACGCTGACGCCGCGGGAGCGCAAGGTCCTGCAGATGAGGTTCGGGGTCGACGAGAAGGACGAGCACACGCTGGAAGAGGTGGGCAACACCTTCGGCGTGACCCGCGAGCGCATCCGCCAGATCGAGGCCAAGGCGCTGTCGCGGCTGCGGCATCCGTCGCGCGCGGAGCGGCTCAAGGCCCTGCTCGAGGAGTAAAAACCCCCGACGAAAGCCGACTCATGCTGGGCGCCGGCCGCCAAACCGCGCTATGCTCGGTGTCGAACACACTGAACGCATTGACCGCCGAGGCCGATTTCTCCGCCTTCGCGACTCCCTGCGACAGGAGCCGGAGAACGAACCCATGGCCGTGAGCTTTGCCAAACGCCAGCGCGAACGCAGTCGCCAGGAACACCAACGCGAGAAGGAGCTGCGCAAGCAAGCGCGCCGCGCCGAGAAGACCTCGAAGCCCGCCACGGAGGGCGGTGAGGATCCGGATATCGCCGGGATCGTGCCGGGGCCGCAGCCGCCGCCCGAGGACACGTGACCGGAACCGACCGAGACCAGGTCGTTCGCGACACGGTCGCCGAGGCGCTGTCCGAGGTGGAGGCGGCGGAGCAGGCCCTCGACGGGCTGTTGCAGGACCTGCGCGCCGCACCGCGCGCGGAGAAGGTCACCGTCACCACCGTCTTGGAGGCCGCGTTCGGTCGACTTCGCCACGCGCGGGCGCGGCTGGCGAAGCTGCACGATCTCGTCGAAGAGCGGTGACGGCTCGCGCCGGCCGAGCCGTCTAGATCGGTGATTCCACCAGGAGCTTGAGCGGCTCGGTCGAGCGAAAGCTCATGCCCTCGTTGCTCGTCTCCACCCAGCCTTCGCGCTGCCACTTGGTCATCGTGCGGATGACGGTCTCGGTGCGAGCGCCGACCAGGCGCGCGAGCTGACCGCGCGAGAGCGTGATCGCGACGCACACGCTGCCGTCCTCGAGCTCGTCGCCGAACCGCTCGACCAGGTGCATCAGCAGCATGGCGAGCCGATTCGGCACGGCACCGGCGCTCATCACGTCGATCTTCGCGCGCAGCATACGGATGTGCTCCATCAGCGAGGTGCGGATGGCCCGGGCGAGCTCGGCGTCTCGCTCGAGCACCTCGAGGACGGGGTCGGCCCGGACGCGGAGCACGTCGAGCGTCTCGCTGATGGCGATCGCGTCGGCCGGGAAGGTGCCGCGCTCGAGCACGGCGAAGTCGCCCACGCTCTCGTGAGGACCGAACAGGCCCATGATGGCGCCCTCTCCGCTGGGGGTGGGCCGCCGGATCTCGACGAGGCCGGTCTGGATGATGGTGAAGTGCGTCGCGGTGTCGCCGGCACGCCAGAGGTGCTCGCCCGCCGTGTAGGAGCGCCCCATGGTTTCGAGGGCGAAGCGGTCGAGCAGATCCGTCGCGACAGGCCCGAAGAGCCTGGTGCTACGCAAACGCCGAGTGATGTCGGCAGTCACAGGGGGTGACCCTGTTACAACCCAGGCGCAGCGCGTTGTCAAACGCGACAGGTCGGGCGTTCTCGGGGCTGGGCTCCTCGCGGCGAGCTCTCACGGCGGAGGCTGCAACACGCCGTCGATGACGTGGACGATGCCGTTGGAGGCGGGGATGGACGCGACGATGTTGGCGTCGTTGACTTGGACCTTGCCGTCCTTGACGTGGAACGTGACGTAGGCGCCGTTGGCCATCGCGAGCTTCTGCCCGTCCTTGAAGTCCTTCGCCTGATAGACGGAGACCGCAACGTGGTACTTGAGGACGTTGGTGAGCTTGTCGAGGTTCTCCGGCTTCATGAGCGTGTCGACCGTGCCCTTTGGCAGCTTGTCGAACGCGGCGTTGGTCGGCGCGAAGACGGTGAAGGGACCCGGCGTCGCCACCGAGTCGACGTAGTCGGCGGCCTTGAGCGCGGATACGAGCGTCGTGTGGTCCTTGGAGCCGACGGCGACGCTGACGATGTTGTTCGGATCGAGCGGGCGGCTCCCTCCCGTGCTCACGGGGGCCTGCGTGATCGTCACCGCCGAGGATGACGCCGCCGCTCCGGAGACCGAGCTCTTCTCTTCGCAGGCGCCGCATGCCAGCACGAGCACGACCGTAACGAGCTTCTTCATTTGTCCCTCCGAATGCCGACGCGAGGTCGCTCGGCGATGGGGAGGTTGCGCCATGCGAACGCCGGACCAGCTGACAAGCGTCAGTTTCGATGCACGCGCAGGCGCCTGCAGCAATCGCTGGTCCGTAACGCGCGCCGCAGGTCGTGCGTCGACGGCCGCAGACCGTGCGCGGCGGCTGCGGCAGGGCAAAAGAATCGCCCCCGCAGACTACGGGCGCGGACCGTGCATGGCGCTGCGAACGTTTGCGCGTCCACTGAGATCGATCAGCGCGATCTCATGCAGACGGACCTAATTAGCGACTGGGCGCACAAGCGCATTGGAGGACGACATGACGCTCGGAAAGCGAAACGCGGCGATAGGCGCGCTGGTGCTCGGTGCCGTGGGCTTGATCTTCGCGTGCTCGAACAAGGCGGAGGAGCAGTTCCAGAAGTCGCAAGGCGGCGCGCTCGGAGCGTCGGCCTCGGTGAAGGATCTCATGACCGCGCGAGGCCTCAGCGAGGCTGACGTCGAGGCCGCCCTCAAGACGTACACGCCCTCGGGCAAGAAGGACGAGTACATCATCTTCGCCTCCGGCGGCCAGTCGGGCCAGGTGGTCGTCATCGGCGTACCGTCGATGCGCATCCTGAAGAACATCGCCGTCTTCACGCCCGAGCCGTGGCAGGGCTACGGCTACGGTGACGAGAGCAACAAGATCATCGAGAGCGGCATGCAGGCCGGGCACCACATCACGTGGGCCGACGTGCACCACCCGAACCTCTCCGAGACGGCGGGCGACTACGACGGCAAGTACCTGTTCGTGAACGACAAGGCCAACGGTCGCGTCGCGGTCGTCGACCTCGCGGACTTCGTGACCAAGCAGATCGTCGCCAACCCGCTCGTGGCCAGCGATCACGGCGGCGCCTTCGTCGATCCGAACACCAACTACGTCATCGAGACGAGCCAGTACCCGGCGCCGCTCGGTCGCGAGTACGCGCCGCTGAGCGAATACAAGGAGAAGTATCGCGGCCTGATGATGCTCTGGAAGTTCGACAAGCAGAAGGGCCGCATCGATCCGGAGAAGAGCTTCGGCATCGAGCTGCCGCCTTACACGCAGGACCTCGCCGACGCGGGCAAGCTCGGCAGCGACGGCTGGGCGTTCGTGAACTCGTTCAACACCGAGCTCGCGACCGGTGGAGACCTCGACGGAAAACCCCCGATCGAGAGCGGCGCCTCGCAGAACGACATGGACTACCTCCACATCGTGAACTGGAAGAAGGCCGAAGAGCTCGTCAACCAGGGCAAGGCCGTGGTCATGAAGGGCATGAGGGTGCTGCCCATGTCGGTGACGGGGCCGGAGGGCGTGCTCACGCTCGTCGGCGAGCCGAAGAGCCCGCACGGCTGCGACGTCACCCCCGACGGCACCGGGATCGTGGTCGGCGGCAAGCTCGACACGCACGACACGGTCTACGACTTCGCCAAGATCAAGGCGCTCATCGAGCAGAAGAAGTTCGAGGGCAAGGACGCCTACGGGCTTTCGATCCTCCCGTTCAAGGACGCTATTCGCGGGCAGGTCGAGCTGGGGCTCGGGCCCCTGCACTCCGTCTTCGACGACAAGGGCAACGTCTACACGTCGATCTTCATCGAGAGCAAGGTGGCCAAGTGGTCGCTCAAGGATCTGAAGCTGATCGAGAAGATCCCCGTGCACTACAACATCGGCCACATCCTCGCGGCCGAGGGCGACACCGTCAGCCCCGACGGCAAGTACGTCGTCGCGATGAACAAGATGTCGATCGACCGGTTCGCGAGCATTGGCCCGCTCTACCCGCAGAACTTCCAGCTCATCGACATCGCGGGCGACAAGATGAGGCTGATCTACGATCTGCCCATCGGCATCGGCGAGCCGCACTACGCGCAGATGATCAAGGCCGACAAGCTCAAGCCGATCAAGATGTACCCGCCGGGCTTCAACCCGTACACCGAGGCCAAGGACTCGAACGCGGTCGAGGGTGGCAAAGAGCGCATCGTTCGCAACGGCAACGTGGTCGACGTCTACATGACGGCCATCCGCAGCCACTTCACGCCCGACCAGATCGAGGTGAACGAGGGCGACACGGTGAACCTCCACATCACGAGCCTGGAGCAGGCGGAGGATCAGACGCACGGGTTCACGATCGACATGTACAATGTCAACCTGAGCCTCGAGCCGGGCAAGCACGAGAACGTGACGTTCAAGGCCGACGTTCCCGGCGTGTACCCCTTCTACTGCACGGAGTTCTGCTCGGCGCTGCACCTCGAGATGGCGGGCTACATGCTCGTCAAACCCAAGAAATGAAAGACGGTCCAAAAAGAAGAGTGAAGCGCCATGTCCCTCCCAGCCAATGAATCGCATCACGCTCATCCTCGGGGGGAAGAGCACCGCCACCTGTCTCTCGTGAAATCAACGAACGGCGGGGCGGCGGTGCCGCGGTGGCGCCGCTGGCTCGTGGTCGCCTTGATGTCCGCCGCCGTGGGCATGTTCGCCAGCGCCTTCTCGATGCAGTGGTGGCACTTCACGCTCTACGCACCGCAGTACCCGCACGGCTTGAGCCTCACCATCTCGCTCACCGGAGTGGGCGGCGACGTGCGGGAGATCGACGAGCTGAACCACTACATCGGGATGGCGCACCTGGAGAACGTGGCGCTCGAGGAAGAGCACTACGCCGCGTACGGCGTGGCGGCGGTGTCGCTGATCGTCCTCGTGCTCACGCTCGCGATGGGGCGCAAGACCGGCTGGCTGATCGCCGTCCCCGCCGTCGCCTTTCCGCTCGGCTTCGTGGTCGACTCGTTCTACTGGCTCTACCACTGCGGTCACGAGCTGGATCCGCACGCCCCCATCCGCCTGCCCGCGTTCACCCCGCAGATGTTCGGCAACGGGCAGATCGGGCAGTTTCTGACCTTCGCGGCGCCGTCGGCCGGCTTCTGGCTCGCGGCCGGAGGAGCGCTCGTCGTCATCGGCGCGACGTACCTCCGGCAGCGCTCGGTGTGCGCGCATTGCTCGCTGCGCGGCACGTGCGGCGCGCTCTGC
The DNA here is from genome assembly GCA_035470765.1 of Polyangiaceae bacterium. Lineage (GTDB taxonomy): Bacteria > Myxococcota_A > Polyangia > Polyangiales > Polyangiaceae > DASXHD01. The sequence continues at coordinate 6,491 of DATIQP010000834.1, forward strand.
AAGTCCGGGTTCATCGGCAAGGAGGGCTCGCGCCTCGGCGCGTCGTGACCCATGCGACGATGGGCCCGGAGCAGCCTCACCGCGCTCGCCGTCGCGGCCGCGCTGGGGCTGGCGGGGGCGCGGGCGCGCTCCAACGTCGAGGACCTCGCGGGGCCCCCGCCGCCGATCGATGACGCCGGGCCCTTCGCGCGTACGCCTCCGCCGGGCGCCGTGGTCGCTCACGACGAGCAGGAGCTCGTCCGGCTGCTCGCGGACGGGCCGCCGGAGGTGTGGCTCGAGGACCGAACCTACCGCGGCGACTTCACCATCGCTCGCCCGCTCGCCCTCCGCGGCACCGGCAAGACCATCCTGGAGGGCACGGGCACCACCACGGTGGTGAGCATCACCGCCGATCACGCCGTGCTGGACGACGTCACCGTCCAGCACAGCGGCCGCCGCTTCACGGCCGAGGACGCGGGCGTCAAGGCCAAGGGCGACGCCATCGTCGTCACGCACGTCGCCGTCCACGACGTGCTCTTCGGCGTGGATCTCGCGGCGTGCCCCCACTGCGTCGTCGAGCACACGCGCGTCATCGGCCCTGATGGCGACCACGAGCTGCGCGGCGACGGCATCAAGCTCTGGGAGTCGCACGACGCGATCGTGCGATCGTGCGTCGTCGAATACGGGCGCGATCTCGTGGTGTGGTACTCGCGCCGCGCCACGCTGGAGGACAACATCGTCCGCCACGGCCGCTACGGTACGCACTTCATGTATTCGCACGACGCGGTGCTGCGGCGCAGCCGCCTCGAAAACAACATCGTCGGCATCTTCGTCATGTACAGCGCTCGTCTCAAGGTCGAGCACAACGTCCTCGCGGGAGCCCGCGGGCCCGCCGGGATGGGGATTGGCTTCAAGGAGAGCGACGGTGTCGCGGTGGACGACAACTGGATCGTCGCCAACACGACGGGCATCTACCTCGATCGCACTCCGCGGAACGTCTCGCTGCCGGTCGTCTTCTCCCACAACGTATTGGCCCTAAACAACGTCGCGGTGCGATTCCTCAGCTCGCAAGAAGGCCTGACGTTCTCGAACAACGACTTCCACCATGACGTGACGGTCGTCGAGGTCGAGGGCGGCGGAGACGCGATGGGGACGACGTTCTCCGGCAATCACTGGTCGGACTACGAGGGCTACGATCTCGACGGCGACGGGACGGGCGACGTGCCCTACGAGCTCAAACAACTCTCGAGCGAGCTGACCGACGCCCATCCCTCCGTCCAGTTCTTCGAGGGCACCGGCGCGCTCGGTCTGGTCGACACCGTGGCACGCGCCGTCCCCGTGCTCGCCAGCCACACGCTGCTCGTGGACAGGACCCCGTCGATGAAACCCCAGAGGCCGCGATGATCGAGGTCTCCCACGTTTCGAAGTCCTTCGGCCGAGTGACGGCGCTCGACGACGTGTCGCTGCGGATCGATCGCGGCGAGCGCGTCGCCTTCGTAGGCACCAACGGCTCCGGTAAGACGACGCTGCTGCGCGCCATCCTCGGCCTGCTGCGCGTCGAAGGGCGGGTGAGCATCGACGGGGTCGACGTGGCCGCGTCGCCCGAGCTCGCGCTCCGGAGCGTCGCCTACATCGCGCAGATCGCGCCGCCCATCGAGGCCCCCGTGGGCGAGGTCGTCCGCGCGCACGCGTCGCTCCGGCGCATCGCTCCGGACGCGACGGCGGCTCGCGCGCGCAAGCTGGGCCTGGACCTCGGGGCCGTCCGGGGCGTCCGCTTCCGCGACCTGTCGGGCGGGATGAAGCAGAAGCTCCTGGCGGCGATGGCGCTCGCGACCGAAGTCTCCGTGCTCGTCTGCGACGAGCCGACCGCAAACCTGGACGCGACGGCGCGGGCCGCCTTCTTCGCGGAGGTGGACGAGCGCCCCAAGGACTCGATCGTCGTGCTCTGCTCGCACCGGATCGAGGAGGTGCGCCAGCTCGTGGACCGCGTCGTGGAGCTCCAGGACGGCCGCATCGCGCGCGACGCGCCTCTGCACGAGCTCCTCGCCGAGATGAAGCGCTTCCGCGTGGAGGTCGCGCTCGAGCGGGGCAAGCGCGAGGCCGAGGCGTTCCTGCGCGCGAACGGCTTCGAGACCGTAGCGCCGGGCAGGCTGGGCGCGCTCTTCACGCAAGCCGACAAGGTCGATCTCGTCGCCAAGCTGCTCCGCGAGCACAAGGACGCGATCGTGGATCTCTCCGTGTACCAGGTGGAGGACCTCCACGTCGCGCAGCCGGTGCGGCTCCGGGCGGTGCCGTCGTGAGCCTGCGGCTCCTCTTCTTCGCGCTGCTGCTCGTCGCCGCTTGCGACGACGGCTCCCGGGCGGTCGACCCCGTGTGGGGCAAGCAGGCTTGCGCCCACTGCGCGATGCTCGTGAGCGATCCTCGCTTCGGCGCCGAGCTCACCACGCGCGAGGGTGACCGGCTCTTCTTCGACGATCCGGGGTGCATGGCGAGCTACCTGCGTGAGCGCTCGCCCCACGTGCGCCGCATGTGGGTGCACGACGCGTCCGGCGCGTGGGTGGACGCGACCCAGGCTCATTTTCGCACCGGCGCGAGCTCGCCCATGGACTTCGGCTTCCAGGCCGACGCCGCGGGTAGCGCCGACTGGAGCGCCGTCGTCGCCGCGGCGGCGAAGCGCGCCAGCGAAGGCGGTGTGATGTGAGCGCCACGGGAGCCTTCTTCAGGCTCGAGATCGCCGACGCCGCCCGCTCGCGCTGGGTCGCGTTCACGGCGGCGGTCTACCTGGTCGTGTTCGGGGCGTTCGTGTGGCTCGGGTTGCGCGAGTCGACCGTCCTCGGCTTCACGGGCCTATCTCGGGTCGTGCTCAACGTGTCGAATGCGGTCGTCCTCGTCATCCCGCTCGTCTCGCTCGTGGCCACGATGCACGTGGTCGTTCGCGCGCGGACGAGCGGCTTCTTCGAGCTGCTCCTGGCGCAGCCGTGCCGCCGCGTCGACTGGTTCCACGCCGTCGTCGCGTCTCGCGTGGCGGTCATCGTCGGGCCGCTGGTGCTGCTGCTCGGGATCGTCCTCGTCGCCGGCGGCGGCCGCGAGGGCACGCTCGTCCCGCTCGTCTTGCGGACGGTGGCCGTCACGCTGGCGCTGGTGTGGTCCTTCGTCGGCGTCGGGCTCTGGCTCTCCTCGGTCGCGCGCACGTCCGAGCGCGCGACGGTCTACGCGCTCCTGGCCTGGCTCGCGGCGGCCGCGCTGCACGACTTCGCGCTCATCGGCCTGTTGCTCAACGCGCGCGTGACGCCCGCGGTCGTGTTCGGCCTCGCCGCGGCGAACCCGGTCGAAGCGGCCCGCCTCGCCATCCTGAGCGGCATCGACCCGGACCTCTCGGTCCTGGGGCCAGTCGGCTTCTGGCTCGCCAACACGCTCGGCCCGCACTGGACGTTCGCCATCGGCGTGGGCTGGCCGCTCGCGCTGGGCACGTTCTGCGTCTGGGCCGCCTCGCGCCGGCTCCGCCGCTCCGATCTCACCGGCTGATCGCCGAGGCCCAGCGGGAGGATCCGCGGGCTCGACCGTGGCTGACATCCATCAGCGCCGCGCAATCCGCGCGCGCTTACAACACCTCGCACAGGAGGAATCAGAGAATGAACCGCAAATGGGCACTGGTGGCTGGGGTCGTGTGGGCAGGCTCGCTCGCCGCGTCCGTGGGATGCAGCAAGCCCGACGCGGGATCGCAGTCACAAGGAGCCGAGACGGCGGCGGCGACGACCGCGGCCGCGCCGGCCGCACCGGGCGAGGCCGAGGCGCGCGATCTCTTCAAGACGCGGTGCGTGCCGTGCCACGGCGACTCGGGCAAGGGCAACGGGCCCGGCGCCTCTGCGCTCAACCCGAAGCCCCGCAACTACACCGACGTGAAGTGGCAGGAGTCGGTGAAGGACGAAGACATCAAGAAGACGATTCTGTACGGCGGCGCGGCGGTGGGCAAGAGCCCCAACATGCCGGCCAACCCGGACCTCGAGGGCAAGCCCGAGCTCGACGGCCTCGTCGCCGTCGTGCGCAGCTTCAAGGGGAAGTGACGCCGTGATCGACCGAAGCCTGAGCGTGGCGGAGATCGCGTGCGACGTCCCCGGCGCGCCCCTCGTCTTCGAGGAGGCCGGCATCGACTACTGCTGCGCCGGCTCTCGGTCCCTCGCCGACGCGTGCACGAACGCGGGCGTGCCGGTCGAACGCGTGGTGGCCGACCTGGAGAAGGGCACCACGCGCGGGCTGCCGGCGGACCGACGCTGGAACGACGGCACGGTCGAGGAGCTCCTCGACTTCATCGAGAGCACGCACCACGAGTACACGCGGCGCGAGATGGAGCGGCTCGACGCATTGATGGACAAGGTGGGCCACGCGCACGGCGAGGCCCACCCGGAGCTCGCCGAGGTCGCGCGCCTGTACGCCGCGCTCGAGGAAGACATCCGCCCGCACCTGCTGAAGGAGGAGGAGGTGCTCTTTCCCATGATCCGCGCGAAGCAGCCCGCGATCGAGGGGCCCGTCGAGGTCATGCTGGTGGATCACGACGCCGTCGGCGAGATCCTGCGCGAGCTGCGCGCCGCCACGAACGGATACACGGTTCCCGCCGATGGTTGCGGGTCGTGGCGCGCGCTCTTCGACGGGCTGCGGGCGCTCGAGGCGGACCTCCACCGCCACATCCACCTCGAGAACAACGTGCTTTTCCCCAGGCTCGGCATCGAGCTGCCGGCGGATTGAACGGCCCAGGCCCGGCGAGGTGGCACGAGCGATGCTCGCTCACGGCGCATGACCACCTACGCCATGCTGACCCGGCTCAGCCCCTCCACCTCGTACACCCCCGACACGCTCCTCGCGCTCGAGCGTGACGTCGTGCGACGTATCGAGCGCGAATGCCCGTCGCTCCGCTGGGTCGCGAGCTATGTGGTGCTCGGCAAGCTGCGCTACCTGGACGTCTTCGAGGCGCCCGACATGGAGACCGCGCTCAAGGCGGGCATGCTGGTGGACACGTACGGCCACGCCGAGACCGAGATCTGGCCGCTCGTGGACTGGGCCCAGTTCAAGCGGAACCTGCCGCGCGTGCGCGAGGGCGAGCGTGAGGCCGTCGCTGGCCGCGCCGACGGAAGCGCGATCGAGGGCGTGGTCGAGTACCTACAACGTGCCGGCGCAGCGTTCCGACTGACGAGCTACCCGGTACCGGAGCCGCAGCCCGCGATCGCGCACGCGCTTCGCCCCGGCGGCGAGATCGTGCAGACGCGGGTGGTCCTCGTCGACGGGCGTCCTGCGATTGCGTGCGCTCCCGAAGGGCTGTCGTTCGACCTCGCCGGCATGGGCGCCGAGATCGGCGCGAGCGTCCTGGAGGGGAGCCCGGACGATCTGCCGGCGCCGTTCCGCGGTGCGCCAGAGCCGCTTCCTCCGCTGGGGCACATCCTCCACGTGCCGCTCCTTGTCGACGAGTCGCTCGCGTCGTGCAGCACGCTCGCGTTTCGCGCGTTCTCGAGCGGCGCGTACGTCGAGATCCCGTACGAGGAGTTCTTGCGGATCGAGCAGCCCAAGGTGCTGAGGGTGGCGATCGCCGGCGCTCTCGCCGCCGCAGCGCGTCTGCCACGGGTTCGCCCGACCCGGGTCGGCGCGCGCGGCAGGCGTGCGACGGCGCCGCGTCGCCGTGCCTGAGCGGGCACCCGGGCGGATCATCGGCTCGGGCGCACGGGCTGCGCGACCCACTCGTCGATGCGCGTCCACCAATCGTCGAGCCATGCGCGCCGCTCGTCCGGCCCCTTCGGTATGGCCGAGGCCGCGACGCGCCACAGCTTCACGCGCACGGTGGCGCCAACGAGCGAGCCGCTGGCGAGATCGCTGAAGCGGTTGGCGCCCTCGAGGCCGGTGTGTGCGCAGAACACGACGTCGACGTGGCGAGCCGCGCCGAGCAGGGCAAGCGCGCCGCCCGGGTGAGGCGGCAGTAGGTTGCGAAGGCGCCGCGCGTGCTCGAACGCCGCCGGGTCGTCTCGCGCGAGCGAGGCGAGGACGCGCTCCCGCTTTTCCGGCGTGAAGCGCGTGCCTTCGGGGAAGATGACGACGACGTCCGACGGTCCGAGGTCGTTCGCGAGGGCAATGACGCGCGCGATCTCGCGCGGAGTGTGGCGGCGGTCGCGGTGCACGAACGCGTTCGTGAGGCGGTGACCGAAGAAATCGACGCAGGGGTCCCACAAAAGCTCGTGCTTGATGACGTAGCGCAGCGAGCGCCTGCGCCGGCCCAGGAGAAACGGAGGCAGCAGCGGATCGAGGACGCTCGCGTGGCGCGACATCAAGACGACCGGCGCTCCGTCCAGGGCCTCGCCGCCCTCGACGACCACCTGAATGCCGAAGAGCCACATCGCCGCTCGCCATACGAGAGTCGCGAGCCAGGCTTCGAGCCGCGCGTCGAGCTGGCCCTCGCGATCGATCTGCGCTCCCGCCCACCGCCCTCCGAGGAGCCACGAGCCGGCCGTGAGCGCGAGTCCGAGCACGTGGACCGCGAGCGCGATCGTGAGCGCGAGCTGGAAGCGGAGGGCCAGGAGGGGGCGGCGCTTCACCGCGTCGACGGCCGCGGCGACGAGGAGCGCCAAGGGCAGGAGCGCCACGTCGAGCGCGAAGAGCAGCACCAGACCGGGTACGGTGACGGCGCGCCGCGCCCACCTGGCCGCGGCTGGATCCCCGCCGGGCGTGACGATCGGCATCGGCGAGGCGCGCTGCTGCATCGCTTCAGCAAGGACGCATCGCCCGTGCCGTGCGTCAGCGGCCGAGGTGTCGCTCCTGCCAGTCGTTGATGACGCGCGAGGCCTCGCCCAGCGAGTGGACGCTGAACTCCGTGGCATCCTGGGCGTCCTGGAGGTAGACGCGGGAGCCCTCGCGTCCCACCGAAAGGCCGTCGGGCGTGTGCTGGCGCAGGGCCTCGTAGAGCCAGACGGCGCGAGCCTCCAGCTCCTCCGCTTCGCCGCGGGCGTCCTCGAGGGATCTCCTGGTTTCGACCAGCTCCAGCCAGCGTGTCGCGGCCTCGCGGTTCGCGAGATCGACGAGCTCGTCCAGCTCGGCGCGGTCGAGGCGCGCTCCGTGCAGGCGTAGCTCGCCGCCCCACGACGGATCCCACTCGGTCGGCCAGCTCTCGGCCAGGGTCCCTTCGAGCGCGTCCGCCTTCTGCTCGGCCCACCGGCGGCCCGCAAGGACCGCCTGAGCCTCATGAACGGTATCCATGGTGTGCTCCGTACGAACAGGAGACGAGCAACACCCGTTCCGGCCCGCCTCGACCGCTCGTGGTCGGCGCCGCGACGTCACTGCTTGGCGAGGGAGTACTCGTCCGTGATCGTGCAGGTCGCGGCGACGTCATAGCCCCACTGGAAGGTGAGGTCGTTCGGCCCGGCGCCTCCGGAGGCGGTGGCCTGCGCGAAGCTCGGCGAGCCGGGGGCGAGCAGGGAAGCGCACGGGAGCGCGTTCGAGGTGAAGACGACGCCGTCCTGCGCGGTGTCCGCGACGAGATCGCAGCTGCCCGACGAGGTGACGACGTGGATGGAGGCGCTGCCGGTGCCGTAGCCGGGGAAGGTGACCGTGATCGGAACCGGCGCCCTCGACGCGGCGAGCGCCTGACAGTCGGAGGAGGCCGCGTCGTACTGCGTGCCGGCGTCGCCCGTCGAGGCGCCGCTGTCGTCGCTCGGAGGCAAGGCGCCCGTCGACGCCGTGCGCGTGTCCTGTCCGCCGAACGTATCCGTCCACACGGCGACCGAGCACGCGGCGAGCACGACGAGGATCGATGCCTGGATGCGCATGTCTTGCATGAGGATACAGCGCCGTGGGCGCGCTGTCGCGCGCCGGGCTCATCCGCAGCGAGGCCTTTCGTGAGGCGCGCCCTGCTCCCTTGGGCCGAGCGCGCGAAGATGGCGTAGGCTTCGGGCATGCGCTTCCAGTCGATCGTGGCGGTCGCGATCGCGTGCACTCTGCAAGTCGCCGCAGGCACCGGGTGCAAGCGGCGCCCGCACGTCGCCGCCGCGGGCCCGCCGGCGATCGCGGCGACCATGCCCGCCGGGTACGTCGAGACCCACGTGCTCCGCGTCGTGGCGATGCACAGCGGCGGCAACGCAGTCCTGCTCACGGACTCCGCGGAGCTCGTCGCGCTCCCGATCTTCATCGGCGGCACCGAGG
>DATIQP010000835.1:0-5000 GCA_035470765.1 Polyangiaceae bacterium
GCGACCCATCCGATGCAGGAGCTGAAGTGGTTGCTGTCGACGGGCACGTCGATCGAAAACTCCGTCGACTGTCCGAGCAGCGGGCAGGCGAACGCGTTCGAACAGAACTTCACGCCGTCGGCGAGCGTCAGGTAGCCGGGCTGCGTGTTGGCCGGCAGCACCGAGTCTCCGCCGGCGTCCCCGCCGCCGCCGCCGTCGATGCGGCTCTCGAGGCCGTCGAAGATCGTGCAGGAAGCGACGACACCGAGCCCCGCCACCATCCCGACGCCCGCGATCGTGCCGGCGGTCCGCAATCTCCTCATGGCGTCCCGTAGGGGTTGCCCTGCAGATCGGGCTTGTTGGTGGGTGGCGGAGTGGCGACCGCCCCGTGCGTCTTCACGTCGAGGTGGGCGCTGTTCTTCCCCGAGTCGACCGAGGCGAAGACCTTCTTGCCCCCTTCGAGCGTCGCCTCCACCTTGAGCGTCCCCGTCCACGGCTCGAGCGCCGCCCGCGCGGAGGTGCCCGAGATTTCCATCCGCTTCATCCCGCTCGCGCGCAGGCTCTCGATGGGGCCGTCGGCCGTCAGATCGAGCTCGACCTCGCCCGCGTGCGCGAACGAGGTCGGCTCCAGCGCGCTCGACGGCGGGGGCGGGGGCGGCGCAGGGGCCGCGGACGCCACCGTCATCGAGGCCGTCGCGGCACCGCTGGCCGGCAGGCTCGTGCCTCGCGACGAGCTCCGGCTCGTCACGGTGATGACGACCATCGCTCCGACCGCGAGCGCGCTGGCCGCGACCGCGGCGATCGTCAGCTTCGTGCGCGCAGGCTGGAGCCTGTTCGCCTCGGTGACCTGGGCGATGCGCCCCTCGGTGCCGGTGCCCTCGGGACTCGGCTCGAGGTGGATCGAGCGCGACGGCTGCGATTCGCCCGGATCGGCCGGGAGATCCACCGCCAGCGGCGCGATCCGCCCCTCGAGCATCTCCCGCAGGGCTTCGCGCCGCGCTTGCAGTCGCGTGCCGCACAGGTCCTCGAGGAACGCGGCCACCTCCCGGTGCGATGCGAGCGGCACCACGCTCTCCAGCGCTTCCATCATCTCGAGCGCGGTCGAGTAGCGCTGCTCGGGAGGCCTCGAGAGCGCCTTCAAGACGACCGCGTCGACCGCCTGCCAGATGCTGGGCTCGAGGCTCGAAGGCCTGGGGATCTCCGACTCCATGATCCGCCGCACGGTGTCGAGCTCGTTCTCTCCGCGGAACAGGCGCCTGCCCGTGAGCGTCTCGTGCAGCACCACGCCGGCGGCGAAGAGGTCCGTCCGCCGGTCGACGTCCTGCCCGAGCGCCTGCTCCGGCGCCATGTAGCTGTACTTGCCCTTGACGCTCCCGCTCTTCGTCTCCGTGAGGCGATGCGCCGCCTTGGCCACGCCGAAATCGATCAACCGGCTCGACCCGTCGACGCCGATGATGATGTTCTGCGGGCTCACGTCGCGGTGCACGACGCCGAGCGGCGCGCCGCGCATGTCGACGGCCTCGTGCGCCGCGTGCAGGCCGGCGAGTGCGTCGTAGAGGATGCGCGCGGCGACGGGGACGGGGAACTTGCGCTCGCTCTCGAACACGGCCTTGCGCAGCGTCGCGAGCGAGGTCGACTCCACGTACTCCATCACCAGGAACAGCTCGCGCTCCTGCTGCGCCACCTCGACGACGTCGATGACGGGCACCACGTTCGGGTGGTGCACCATCGAAGCGACGCGCGCCTCGTCGCGGAACATGTCGTAAAACTCGCGGTTGCCGAGCAGGTGCCGGTGCACGCGCTTGACCACCACGATGCGCTCGAACCCCGCCGCGCCGAGCTGCCGCGCGACGTACACCGTGGCCATCCCGCCCGAGGCGAGCTCGAGCAGCGGCTCGTAGTTCCCGAGTCGCAGGGGCGGCGAGGAGGGGTCCACCATCAGAACGCTCCCTCCAGCATCGCGGAGCCCGGCCCGAGGTGCAGTCGCACGCCCGCGGTCGTGGCGGGCGGCGCGCTCTGCTCGCCGTGACCCTTCCAGTCGACGAAGAAGATGGCCGCCAGGCCGGTGAGCAGGCCGACGCCTGCGGTCACCGCGATCAGGACGTTCGTCCGGAGCTCGCGCGACTTGCCCTCGTCGAAGTTGGCCTGCGTGGGCGCCAGATCGAAGGCGTTGCGCTGGCTCAGCGTGTCGAGGCCCGACCAGATCGTGAAGCCCAGCGCGACGGCCGTGATCCCGCCGGCGACGGCGACGACGATCGGCGACCACCCCGAGCGCTTCGCCGGCGGCGGCGGCGGCGGCGGCGGCGGAGCCACGACCTCCTTCGGCGCGAGCAGGACGACGCTGGTGCTCGAGCCTGCGACCGCGCTGGCCGTCTGCTGCACGGGCTTGCCCCCGTGCTGTCCCTCGACGACGTGGGACCCCGGCGACACGTAGACGATCAGCGAGCTGGGTTCCTGGTCCTCCAGGTCGATGGCCGCGCCGTCGAGCTTGAGGTCGGTGAGCTCGCCGGCGTGGATCTCGAGCCGTCCCAGCTTCGTCTCGAGCTCGCGCAGCGACGACGTGGCGCTGTTGCGGTCCGGCGCGCTCGGCGGCGCCTTGCGCAGGTAGCTCGCGTAGAGGTTCGCGGCGTGGACGAGCTCGCCGCCCTTCTGCCACGCGCGCGCCGCATTCCACAGCGGCGGCAGCCTAGGCGCCCGTCGATAGGCGGCCTCGAACGACTCCGCGGCGTGCCGGTAGTCGCCGGAGACGTAAGCCTTGTGGCCCTCCGCGAAAAGCTTCGCCGCGGCCTTGCGGTCGGCGTCGCTCTCCCCTTCGGCGCGAGCGAGACGCGGCGCCAGCAGCACGACGAGCAGCACGCCGAGTCCGAGGGCGCGCCACAGGGTCTTGGAAAGGCCAACAAAGAGCATGATTTGGCGCGCAGGTAGTCTATCACCAACCCGGCGGGGCGATCGAACCCACGACGAAGCCCCTTCCCGAAGGGGCGCCTTGCCCTACGCCGCGCCCCCGGAATGTGCCAGACTCGCTCGCTTCATGCCGCACGCGTCCGACCCGATCGACGACTCGAAGAAGAAGCTCTCGCGCGCCGTTTCCCAGGCGATCGCCGACTTCGACATGATCCAGGACGGGGACCGCATCCTCGTAGCCGTCAGCGGAGGCAAGGACAGCTACACGCTGCTCCACCTCTTGCGTGAGCTCTCCGCCCGGGCGCCGGTCCGGTTCACGCTGATCGCCGTCAACCTCGATCAGGGCCACCCGGGCTTCCCGGCCGAGGTGCTTGCGGAATACATGCATCGCGAGGGGTACGATTTCCGACCCGTCCGCGAGGACACCTACGCGATCGTCAAAGAGAAGATCCCCGAGGGCAAGACCTACTGCTCTCTCTGCTCGCGCCTGCGGCGTGGCGTGCTCTATCGCGTCGCCGGAGAGCTCGGGTGCAACAAGATCGCGTTGGGCCACCATCGCGACGACGTGCTGCAGACGTTCTTGCTCAACCTGCAGTTTGCCGGTCAGCTCGCGGCGATGCCGCCCAAGCTCGTCTCCGAGTCCGGAGTGGTCGTCATCCGGCCGCTCGCGTACGCGGCGGAGGAGGACATCCGCGTCTTCGCCGAGCACCAGCGCTTCCCGATCCTGCCGTGCGATCTCTGCGGCTCGCAGGATCACTTGCAGCGCAAGGCGGCGGGCCGCATGCTCGACGAGATGGAGCGCAACCGGCCCGGCACCAAGGCGGTGATGCTCGCAGCCCTGCGCAACGTCCGTCCCAGCCAGCTGCTCGACCGAGGCCTCTGGAGCTCGCTCGGGCTGTCCGTCGCGGCCGAGTCGGAGAACAAGGCGCTCGTCGCTCCCGCGAGGCTCGCGGAGCGCCGATGAGCGACGCGCCGGAGCGTCCGCTCTCGCGCATGCTGGACGCCGGCCCGGCGGCTCAGCCGCTCGTCGCGGGGCTGCTCGCGTGGATCGTCACCGTCGCGCCCGTCGGGTACGCGAAGCACGCCCCGTGGGGCGCGGCGCTCTTCGCGTCCCTTGCCTTGCTCGCGCTGGGCCGCGGTGCCGTTGCCGAGTGGCTGCTCCGGCGCACCGCGGCCCCCGCCCCGCACGCCGCCGCGTCGGTCGACCGCAACCGCATCGTCACGCTGGTGACCTTCGCCCTGGCGAGCACGGTCACCTGGCTGTGCGACACCGACGCGCTCACCCCCATCCGGTTCAGCGCCGCCCGCGGTGTCGCCGGCGTGCTCGGCTGGCTGCTCTTCGCCTTCGCCTGCTCCGCCCCTGCCGTGGAGGGCCCACGCCCGGGCGTCGCGGGCGCGGTTCGCGTGGAGGTCGGGCCGCGCGCTCGCGGACGGGTGGCGCGCGGCGACGCGATCTTCGTCGGCGTGGCCACCTTGCTCGCGGCGCTCCTCCAGGTCATCGGCTGGACCGTCGCCTCGCCGGAGCGTGCCGTGCTCGTGCGCCTGGTGACCGTGACCTCGGCCGTCGTGCTGCTCGGCGCGGCCTCCGTCCTCCTCTCGGCGCGGCACGGCGCGCGCGAAGCCTCCCCTGATCCGAAGCGACGCGCGGCGACGCGCCGGCGGGTGCCGCTGGGCTGGCTCGTCGCGCTCGCCCTGATGCTCGCCGCCGGAGTGCTCTATGCCCTCATGCCCGGCGGTGGTTGATATAGTTCGACCATGAGCCCGCGCGCCGCCTTGCCGATGCTGCTGCTGGCGTTCGCGTTCGTCGCGCTCGCGATCGGAGCCTGGGCGCTCGCGGACGGCAACGACCTCGCGGGCCTCTACGCGCTGGGGCTCGGGGCCGTCGCCGTGCGGGCCAGCACGGACATCGCCAAGGCGGGAATGGCATGAGACCGCGGCGGGTCGCGCTCGCCGCGCTGGGCTTCGCGCTCGCGTGCGGCGGAACCGAAGCGCCGCAAGAAAGCGGCGCGGCGCAACCCCTCGGCGGCCGCACGGTCGCCGTCGTGGGGACGGTGGCGATCGACGCGCAGCTCGTCAGCGACGTCGCCGCCCGCGACGCGAAGACCCCTCGCGAGGCC
>DATIQP010000836.1:0-4430 GCA_035470765.1 Polyangiaceae bacterium
CTCGTCGTGTACGTGTCGCTGCCCTGCGCGTCGCGCAGCACGTCCATGCCCCCCGCGAACTGGTAGCCGGGGTCGGGCGCGTCGGGGCGGTGGCCCTCGCCGCAGCCCTGCGACATCGACGTGTTGCCCGTGCCGGGCAGCTGCGCGTTCGGGTAGAGCGGATCGCCGCCGACGGCCGGATCGCCCGGATCGGTGAAGTAGGAGTCGTTGCCCGCCTCGTCAACGAGACCGCCGATGCCCTTGGTGAAGCCGAAGCCCTGCGCCGAGCTGTAGGCGAGGTACTTGTCGTTGCCGGCCTTGTCGAGCAAGAGCCCGATGCCCCAGGCCCCGCCGCCCTGCGTGAGCGATTCGGCGGCGTAGTCGTCGTCGCCACCCTCGTCGTAGAGCACGCCGACACCGAAGACGCCGACGCCCTGGGACGTCGTGAGCGAACGGTACTTGTCGGGGTCGGGGCCGTAGTCGAAGAGCAGGCCCACGCCGAGCAGCGCGGCGCCCTCGCGGAGCACCTCCGAGCGCGAGATGCCGCTGTTGCGTCCCGCGCCGTCGCTGGGGAGGCGATGACCGATGCCGTCGGCGGGATCGGGCACCTCGACGTACCCGTACGAGTCCTTGCCGCCGAGATCGATCCCGACGGAGAGCACGTGCGTGTTGGTGGTCGCGCCGACCGGGACGCGGTAGGTGTCGTCGCCGCCGGTGTCGAGCAAGAGCAGCGCGTTCTCGGCACCGCCGCCGGGCTCGTAGTCGTCGGCGCCGGAGCCGTGCAGCACGATGCGGCCGAGCGGAGTGTCGATCGCGACGGGATCGAGCGCCTGCCCGGCGAAGCGCGCGAGCTGGGCGGCCTCGACCGCGCTCGAGACCCAGAGCGCGGCCTGCGCCATCTCGCCGACGTTGACGCTGTCGAAGGCCTTGAGCTGTCCCGAGGTCCAGTTGTAGCCCGCGAGCCCACGCACCCAGTCGGGGGCGAGCAGGAAGCGCGGCATGTAGCCGCTGGCGGGCGCGCGCGCGTCGTTGATGGCCTGCCCGGCCGCGGACAGCGCGCGCACCACGGGCACGAGCGCCCGCTGCAGGTCCATCGGCACGCCGGAGACGAGCTGCGCGGTGCCAGCCGCGTCGAAGTCCGCGCCGTACGCCGCGTAGAGCTCGCCGACCGCCGATGCCAGCGGCGCGGGATCGGTCCCGTCCACGACGAACCACGACGGGTCGGCGCACTGCGTGACGGGCGCGCCGATGCGCTCCGCGGCGGCGGCGATGGCGCTCGTCACCGGCGTCGCGCCGCTCATCGCGTCGTCGAACCACTTCGCGGTCTCGTTGCCGTACGCGGGCAGGCGCAGCGGGTACTGCAAGAGCGGAGTGAAGTCCGCGAGCCGTCGCGGGTCGGCCACGTTCATCACCGACTGCGGCATGTTCTTCGGGTCCATCTGCACGCTGCACCGATCGAGGCCGATGGCGGCGAGCGCCTCGTCGAACGCGTCGGGCGCGCTCGGCTTCGGCGAGTTGCACGCTCCGGTCGGGAACGGAGCCGCGATCGGCGAGACCACGCAAAGCGGCGAGGGCCCGACGTTGGTGTCCGCCTCGGAGCCTCCGTCGCCGACGGTCCCGGAGTCGCTGCACGACGCCACGAAGCCTGCGAGCCCAGCGCCCGCGAGGGCGATGGTGAGCCCAATCACGCTAGTGCTCGTCCTCCACATGCTCGGGAGCGCCTCCGCGCCGTCATTGTAGAGCGTCGGTGCCGAGACCGTACAGCGGCTCGTCTCGGCCCTTGCCGGGCCAGTTCGCGAGGTCGCGCGGCGCGGCGCGGAGAGCGGCGACGAGCAGGTGATCGAGCTGCGCGTCGAGGTCGAAGAGCGCGAGCGGGCCGGGCAGCGCCGAACCAAGGCGGATCAGCGTGTGGCGCCCCGGATCGAGGACGCGCTCGAGCCTCGCCACGAGCTCCCCGTTCGTCGGCGAGCCGGAGCGCTCGAGCGAGATGACGGTCGCGCGGCGGTCGTAGAACGACTGCAGCGGCCCGTGCGCGATTCCGCACATGTCCCACAGAGGCGGCTGGCTCCGGCCGAGGCCCTCGAGGACCTTGTGGCGGAAGCCGTCGAACAGCGCGGCGTCCTCGCCCGCGGCCACGAAGCCGGCGACGTCGAGCAGGGCGCGAGGGCTCCTGCTCGCGAGCGCCGATGCCGCGCGCTCGCCGGCGCCGTCGATCGCGGACGCGACGTCGTCGAGATGGTCGGCCCAGGCGAGCGCCGAGCGCGGACCCCCGGAGGCCCGCACGAGGTGCAGCGACAGCGACACGACGGCGGCGCTCGCGCACGCCGGGCCCACCACGCGGAGCAAGAGCCCGTCCTCCTCGGGTGGGCCGTGCGTGACGACCACGACGCCGCTCGCCTCGGCCGCCGCGACGAGGGCGCTGCTCCGCGCGGTCTGCGTGGTGATGAGCAGCGTGTGAGCGTAGGCCTGCTGGCAGGCCAGCGCGAGGCGAGCGTTGGGCGACAGGGCCTGCGTCACGACGACGCACACGTCGGCCGCCGGCGGCTCGCCCACGAACGCCGAGACGGGCGCGAACTCGGCGAGGATCCCGTGCCGGCGGAGGAGCAGCGCCATCAGGCGCGCGGCCCCTTCGGATGCGCCCACGCCCGTGGTAATCCACCGGGGGCACCGCGCGAGCTCGCTCGAGGTCGGCGGCGGTGGGAGCACCAGCGCGCGCGCCACTTCACCGGAGAGCGCGGCGATGCGCCGCTCCAGCAAGCCCAGGCAGGACTCGAACCGCTCCGTGTCACCCATGTTCCAACACTTGTACGATAACCCGCTGCTCGTCACCGCGCTGCCTTGTGTCGTCGCGCTGATCGTGCTGATCGCCGCGCAGTGGCGGCGGGGCTTCGCCAGGGGGTTCGGCACCGTCTTCGCGATCGGGATCGCCGCCGATGCCTGGTTGAACGGACCGTGGACGCCGGTGCGGGCCGGCACGGCCCTCGCGACCGCCGTGGGGGTCTTCTTCGTGATCTTCGGGGACTTTCGATATTTCGTCCTCCTCGAGCATGCACTCGTCGAGCCGCACGCCGGAGCGCAGCGAGGGATCGGTCGCACAGAAGACGGCAAGCTCGCCCTCGTCCGCGCCGCCGGGTGGGCCTTCCTCGTGCCGGTCACGTCGCAGCTCGTACGCTGGGCCTCGCCCCGCGTGGCCCACGACGAGCGCTCGACGTTCCTGCTCTACGAGCTGTTGTTCTTCGGGGTCGCCGTGGGGATCTGGTTCTTTCGCCTCCCGCGCGGCACGCCTGCGGCGAGGCTCGCGCGGCGCGCGACGCTCTTCGAGATCCTCCAGTACGCGATCTGGGCGGGCGCCGACGTCGGCCTCATCAAGACGGGACACGACGCGTTCTACGCCCTGCGCATCGTGGCCAACCTCCTCTACTACGTGGCGTTCGTGCCCACGATGCTGCGCTGGATCCCGCGAGAGAAAGCATGACCCGCGTCCTGATGCTCGCGTGCGCGCTCGCGCTCGTGCTCACGGTCGGCGCGTGCCGGTCGAAGAGCGCGGTGAGCACGGCCGAGGACCCCAAGCTCACCTTCGTCCGCGACGGCAAGACGGTGCGCGCCCTGGGCCGCAGCGAGCTCGTCGCGAAGATCACGCCGACTACGGTGGAGGCCTTCGACCCGTACTACGCCAAGCCCAAGCGCTTCCGCGCGCTGCCGATGCGGAGCGTCCTCGAGGCCGGCTTCGGCTCCGCGCAGGGGCTCGATCAGGAGCAGTTCGTCCTGCGCGCGAGCGACGGCTACACGGTGCCCGTCCTCGGCTCGCTGCTGCTCGAGGACGGCGCCTACCTCGCGTACGAGGACGTCGACGTGCCGGGCTGGGAGCCGATCGGCCCGCAGCACACGAACCCGGGGCCCTTCTACGTCATCTGGAGCAAGCCCGAGCAGGGCAACCTCGAGACGTACCCGCGGCCGTGGCAGCTCACCACCATCGAGATCGCGCGCTTCGACGCGATCTTTCCGCACACGTCGCCGGGCCCGCTCCCGCCGGACGCGCCGGCGGAGCGCGGGTACGCGATCTTCCGCGACCGCTGCATCCGGTGCCACGCCGTCAACCGCGAAGGCGGGCGCGTCGGGCCGGACCTGAACGTGCCGCAGAACGTGACCGAGTACCGGCCTGAGGCGCAGATCCGCGCCTACATCAAGAACCCGGCCACGTTCCGCTACAGCAACATGCCGGCGCACCCCGATCTCACCGACGCCCAGCTGGACGAGCTGCTCGCGTACTTGCGGGCCATGAAGGACCGCAAGCACGACGAGCGCTGATCGCTCTACTTGATCTCGTAGGCCTCGATCGCGTTCTCCATGAAGAGCGGCACGAGGATGCGGCCGCGCTTCTTGTCGAGGCCGATGTCGGCCGGCGACTTCACGTTCGGGATGACGACCTCGAACGTGCCGCCCGGCTTGCC
>DATIQP010000837.1:0-7167 GCA_035470765.1 Polyangiaceae bacterium
CGGCGACGACTTCGGGTTCTCGAAGCCGTAGTAGAGCGCGAGGTTGAAGAAGAACCCGGTGATGGAGAAGCCGCCGTTGATGCGCGCCTCCATCTCCTTGATGGGCTTGAACCGGAAGCCGAGGATGGGCAGCGAGAGCCACGGGAACACGGTCGGCACGCTGCCGCCATCGAACCAGTTGGGCTCGCGGTAGCCCTTGCCCGGGCCCGTCTTGGAGATCGTCGCGTTCTGGTGATTGCTCAGGTTGCAGCCGTTCGGCAGACCGCCGTTGCCGATCGCGACGCCGCTCCCGTCGACCGGCTGCGTGCACTGGTAGTAGAGCTTGCCCGACGAAGAGGCGAAGGACGGCGTGCCGGCGGGCTGCGTCTGATCCGTGACCCAGTTGTTGTACAGGTCGCCGAAGACGCCTCCGAGGCCGACGCCGAAGCCGAACTCGAAGTCGGCCTGGCCCTTCTTCGCGATGGGGACCGACCAGAGCAGGTCCACCGTCAGGTAGATCGCGTGGAGGTCGCTGTGGACGACGCCCCAGTTTCCCGGGTCGGCAGCGTTCTTCCCTTTTTGCAGGAAGAGCACCGGCGAGAAGCTGTAGTCCGTGAAGTTCAACCCGGTGACGATGGAGAAGTGGTCCTTGCGGTAGTCGAAGGAGAGGCCGCCGGTGTTGGAGAAGAACGTCGCGCCCTCGTCGACGAACAGGTTCACCATGAACTTCGGGACGATCGTCCCGCGGTAGTTCACGCCGAGGAAGTAGTAGCCCTGCCCCTTCTGCTCGAGGACGTCGGTGATCTTTTCCTCTTCGACCGGCGCTGCCGGGGGCGGCGCCGCGTTCGCGTTGGCCGCTGCGCCCGACGTGTCCGCCGCCGCGCTCGTGTCACCGCCCGACGAGGGCTCGTCGGCCCAAGCGGTCGGTGCGGCCACCACAACCGTGGCCAAGCCCGCCGCCACACCAAGCTGTCGCCTCAAAGCTGCGCCGTAATGGAAGAAAGAGCCCATGAGCCATCAACCTCCGCAAGCCGATGCTACACTAACGTATAGGGTTTAGTCTGCGTGATTCTCCTGGGCCGCCCCGTCGACCAAACGATTGATCGCCACGAACGTGGCACGTTCGTGAAGGAGGTCGTGGTCACGCCGGGTGCCGTGCCGCTCGCGATGGTGCGCAAGCGCCTGGCGGACCATGAAGGGGGCACGCGCGCCCCAGTCCTGTTGATCCACGGCTTCGGTCAGAACCGGTACGCCTGGCACCTTCCCTCGCGGAGCTTCGCCAACTACCTCGCCAAGGCGGGCTACGATGTATTCAACCTGGATTTGCGCGGACATGGCCGTTCGCGCGGCTTCGGGGGCCGCCGCTCCACCACCGTGAGCGACTACGTGGAGGGCGATTTGCCCGCGGCCGTGGAGGAGGTCCAGCGGCTCTCCGGCAATCGCCCGGTGTTCCTGGTCGGCCACTCGCTCGGCGGGCTGGTGAGCTACGCCGCGGCGCCGGCGATGGACGGGGCCGTGGCGGGCGTCGTCTCCATTGGCAGCCCGTACCACTTCGGGCGCGGGTCGGCCTCGCTGACGGCGATCGCCACGTTCGTGCGTCTGGTCAACGTCCTGCGGCTCCATCCGAACCCGCCCGTCCCGCTCAAGCCCGTCGGGCTCTCGCTTGCGGCGTTCCGTCAGTTCGCCGATGGCCCGCTCTATCCGGTGCCCTGGCGCGGCTGGAGCCGCGGCTCGCTCGAGCCGCAGATCCTGAGCGAGCACCTGCGCCTCGCCTTCGATCGCGCCGGCCTCGCCGAGATGGCCGAGCTGTTCGAGTGGGCCGCGGACAAGCAGTTCGGCGGCCGCGGCAGCGACTACGGCGCGCGCTTCGAGGCCATGGACCGGCCGCTGCTGGTCGTCGCCGGCACGCGCGACGACCTCGCCCCGCCAGAGGGCGTGCACGCGGGCTACGCGCACTCCACCGCGACCGACAAGACCTACCGCGCACTGCCGCTCGGCCACATCGATCTGCTCGTCGGCCGAGACGCACCGACCACCACCTGGCCCCTCGTGGCGGGGTGGATCCGCGCGCGTTTGGCGGCCTGACGCCGCGCGAGGTTGACGGCGGGCGGGCGGCGGCGCGATATCGCCGCATGGCCCCGAGCGACCGATCGCAGGGCGGCGCCGTCCGGCTGGCCGTCGTCGTCGCCGCGCTGGGCTACTTCGTCGACATCTACGATCTGCTTCTCTTCGGCATCGTCCGCAAGGCGAGCCTCGAGGACATCGGTGTGCCGGCGTCGCAGTCGCTCGCCGCAGGCACGCTGCTGCTCAACGTGCAGATGGGCGCGCTCTTGCTCGGCGGCATCCTCTGGGGCGTGCTCGGCGACAAGCGCGGGCGCCTGTCGGTGCTGTTCGGGAGCATCGTCCTGTACTCGCTGGCCAACGTCGCCAACGGCATGATCCACACCCTGCCGCAGTACGCCGCCGCACGCTTCGTCGCGGGCATCGGCCTCGCCGGCGAGCTCGGCGCGGGCATCACGCTGGTGAGCGAGTCGCTCGACAAGCGCACGCGCGGCTACGGCACCACCATCGTGGCGACCGTCGGCATCCTCGGCGCGGTCGCCGGCGCGCTGGTCGCGAAGCTCACGTTCTGGCGCACGTCGTACTTCGTCGGCGGCGGGCTCGGGCTCGCGCTGCTGCTGCTTCGGGTCGGCGTCTTGGAGTCGGGCGTCTACGAGCGGCTCAAGAAGGAGAAGGCCCACGTCTCGCGAGGCAACTTCTTCCGACTGTTCTCGTCGTGGCCGCGCGCGCGCCGCTACGTCGCCGTCATCCTGGTCGGCGTGCCCATCTGGTACGTCGTCGCCATCCTGATCACGTTCGCGCCCGAGGTCGGCAAGGCGATGGGGCTGGAGAAGGCCCCCGATGCCGCGTTCGCGATCATGATCAACTACACCGGCCTCGCGGTGGGGGACTTCTCGAGCGGCGCCCTCAGCCAGATCATCAAGAGCCGCAAGCGCGCGCTCTTCGTCTTCATCGCGCTCACCGCCGCGTCGGTCGCGATCTACTTCGCCGTGGGCGGCCGCTCGCTCTTCGCGTTCTACGCCGCGTGCGCGCTGCTCGGCGTCGCGACGGGCTACTGGGCCGTCTTCGTGACGGTCGCGTCGGAGCAGTTCGGGACGAACCTCCGCGCCACCGCGACGACCACCGCGCCGAACTTCGTGCGCGGCGCGGTCGTCCCGATCACGGTCGCATTCAACGCGCTCAAGGGCTCGCTCGGCGTGCGCGGCAGCGCGCTGCTGGTCGGCGCCGTCACGCTCGCGCTGGCGATGATTGCGCTGACGCGCCTCGAGGAGACGTACGGCAAGGACCTCGACTTCATCGACTGACCCGAAGTCGCCGTGTGCTCACTCAGCCGAGCGCGGCGAGCAGCTTCTCCTTGCCATTTTTGAGCCCCTGCGCCGCACGCGGCAGAAGGGCGCGATTGACGAACGCGGCGACGGCGAGCGCGACGAGCATCGCAGGCACGAGCGCGTGCGGCGCCGAGCGGGCGAGCGCCGCGAACCCCGCGCCAAGGGCTCCGCCTCCGACCACCGACAGCGCGAGGCCGACGAGCACGAGCGCGATCGGCGTGGCGTTGGCGCGCACGCTCTTGCGCGGCAGCATCCTCGGCATCCACACGCTCGTCGCGCGGCCGATGGCGTTCTGCACCATCGCCATGACGAAGTAGAGGACGACCCCTCCGGCGAGCTGCTCGGGCGCGGGCTTCTGCAGCACGGCGAGCAGGACCGCGAGCAGCGCGGCCTGGAGCGCCTGATAGAGCAGCAGGCCGCGCGCCTTGCCTCGCCAGAGCTCGCTCTCGTCGATAGGCAAGAGAAGCAGCGCCTTGACGCCGTGGCCGTCGAGGCCGAACTGATTGAGCTGGAACTGGTTGCCGACGAGCGACAGGTACAAGAACGCGCCCGGCACCGCCCACGCGGCCTGACCCGCCGCCTGCGCGAGCGGTCCGCGGAGCAAGGCCAGGACGACGAGCGGCACGATCAGGCCGAAGCGGCCGATGCGGCTGTCCATGATGGTTGCAAACTGCAAGCGTGCGAGGCCGGCGGCGGGCGTGCGGAACGTCCAGAGCTTCTCGGGGGCCTCGTCCTCGCTCGGCCGACCCGAGGCGTCGCGGTCGAGCAGCTTCGCCGAAGCGAGGGCGAGCAGCCCGAGGACGGCGAGCGGGTAGAGGTGCCAGGCCAGCGCCTCGAGCGGGCGGTGATCGAGCCACGCCCCCAGCGAGCGTGCGGCGCCCGTCGTCGGCAGCGCGAGCGCGGCGCGCTGCAGCGCGCGCGTGGCGCGGGCGAGCGCGGCGAGGTGCGCGGGCGCGAACGGGTCGCTCCCCTGGGCCTTGAGCTCCGCGGGGATCATGGCCGACACGGCGATCCCGATCCACACGACGACCGCGAGCACGCCGAGGCCGACGCGCAGCCGGCGGATGACGCTCTCCGCGAGCGCGCCGACGAAGAGCTGCACGACCAGCACGCCGGCCAGGCCCTCGAAGAAGACGAGCGGGAGGATCCACAGCGCGCGCGGCGCGGCGATCGCGACGCCGGCACAGACGCAGAGCGTCGAGAGGCCGAGGACGATCGGCATGAGGTCGACGGCGCTTGCGAGCAGCTCGGCGGCGAAGATGGCGCGGAGGCGCACGGGGTACGTCTTGTAACTCTCCCAGGTGAGCTGCTTGGCGCCGCCCATCGCGCCGCTCGTCGCGCCGCCGAGGAACGACATCGCGAAGAGGACCGCGCCGAGCAGCGCCTCCGAGCCCGCGCCCGGCAATCCCATCCCGAGCAGCCAGCCGACGGCGACCATGAGGCCCCACAGCGGGAGCAGGAACGTGGTCCCGAAGAACGCGAGCGCGAGGCCCACGAGCCACACGCCCGAGCGCCCGAGCTCGCGCCTCAGGCGGTTGCGCGTGGCGAAGGCGTGGGCGGCGAGCAGCGTGTAGAGGGCCGGACGCGTCACTTGAGCCACGACAGCTCCCCGTCGCGCGCGCCGCCGACGAGCTCGACGAACGCCGACTCGAGGCTCGCGCCGCGGCGCAGCTGCTCGAGCGTGCCGCGGTCGAGGAGCTTGCCGCGTTCGAGGATGGCGATCTCGTCGCAGAGGCGCTCGACGATCTCCAGGATGTGACTGGTGAGCACGATGGTGGTGCCGCGCTTCCGGAGCGCCGAGAGGATCTCTTTGATGGTGCGGCTCGTCACCGGGTCGATGCCCTCGAACGGCTCGTCGAGGAAGAGCAGCTCGGGGCCGTGCAGCAGCGCGGCGCACAGCGCGACCTTCTTCTTCATCCCGAAGCTGTAGTCGGCGATGACGGTGCGGGGGCCCGGCTGCAGATCGAGCTTCTCGAAGAGCTCCTTCCGGCGCGCGTCGGCGACCTCGTCCGAGAGGCCGTACATGCGGCCGACGAAGCGGACGTACTGCGGGCCCGTGAGCATCTCGAGCAGCGCCATCTCCTCGGGCATGACGCCGATCCTGCGCTTGAGGCCGATCGGGTCGTCGCCCATGGGCGTACCGAGCAGGCGGATGACGCCACTCGTGGGGCGGACGAGGCCCGTCAGCATCTTGAGCGTGGTCGACTTGCCGGCGCCGTTGCGCCCGAGCAGCCCGACGAACGCGCCGGGTTGGACTGCGAGCGAGAGATCGTCGACGGCGACCTTGTCCCCGAAGCGCTTGGTGACGTGAGAGAGCTCGACGGCGTGCGTCACAGCGGCGTCGCCGCCAGGACGAGATCGAAGAGCGCGTCGGGGGCGTCGACGTGGAGCCAGTGCCCGGCCTCCGGGATCACGTGGAGGCTCACGCGGTCGCTCCCGGCGGCGAGCCGCTGCGCGTGCTGGAGCTCGGGCGCGTCGAGCACCGACGACCGCCCGCCCACGATCAGGTGAAACCGCGTCCGGCGCGAGGCCTGCCCGATGGCTTGTTCGATGACCGGCCACTCGTCGCGCGCAAAATAGTCGTCGAGCAGCGAGCGCAGCGCGGGCAGGTCCACCCGAAGCGCGTAACCCTCCCCGTCCTGGGCGACGCGCAGGTTCATGGCGAGCCACATCGCGATCGGGCGATCGGTCCCGTGCGCGACGACCCACTCGATGAACGCCTCGCGCTTCGCGAAGCGCTCCGGGACGGTCTCGAGCAGCCTCACGATGCGCACCGTCGACTCCGACCCGCGCGCGTCGGGCCGCGCGCCCGGCGACGAGTCCAGGATCCACGCCGTCTCGAGATCGGGGCGGCGCGCGGCGTACTCCAGCGCGACCTTGCCGCCGAAACTGTGGCCGAGCACGGCTGCGACCGGGAGCCCCAGCTCCGCCTCGAGCCGCTGCAGGTCCTCGGCGCACGCCGCGAGCGTGTGCGGTGGCTGAAAACCCTGCGAGGCGCCGTGCATGCGCAGGTCCACGAGCACCGCGCCCCACGACGGCCGCGCGGCTACGAGCCGGCGCGCGAACGTGCGCCAGTTGCCGCCGGACCCGAGGATGCCGTGCAGGAAGAGGATGTACCTTCGCGGCGCCGCCCCTTCCGCCGCCACGACGGCGTGCGCGAGCGAGGGCATGGTCACCGCTCGGGCGTGCGGCTCGGTTTCTCGTGCGCGACCGATCCCTCGCTACGCTCGGGCGTGCGGCTCGACTTCTTCCCCGATGCTTCGCGGGCTTCACGTTCCTTGCGGAGCTTGGCCACCTCGTCCTCGAGGCTGCGGACGGTCCGCTTGAGGTCCTGCACCTCGTCCTCGGTGGCGAGGGCCATGGCCTTGGCGATCTTCTCGACCTGCTCGTTGCCGAACGTCTGCACCTTGCCGGGCATGCTCATCGCCGCCATGACGGCCTTCATGACGCGCGGGTCCTGCATGAGCTTCATCACGCGGGGGTCGGTGATCAGCTTCATGCCACGATCCATCAATTGCTTCTTCAGGCTCATGTTCGGTCACCTGCTCCGCGGCTGGCGCTTGGAAAGGGCCATCGTGACCCAACGGAAGCGGCGGTTGCAACCTCCTGGCGTGCAAGTGCATCGAAACATCGTGAAATTGGGTAAAAAAACTTGCCTCGCGTCCGCCCGCTGAACCATCGTTCGCCCATGCCGAAACCCGCCCGGAAACCGAAGCTCGTCCAAGAGCGCCGGCGGGCCGGCGAAGGGCGGCGGGCCGGCGAAGGGCGGCGGGCCGGCGAAGGGCGGCGGGCCGGCGAA
>DATIQP010000838.1:0-5828 GCA_035470765.1 Polyangiaceae bacterium
TCTCAAGGCGGACCGCGCGGCTGCCGACCTGATCCGCCGAAAGACGGGGCTTCCCATCGATCCCTATTTTTCGGCGACCAAGGCCGAATGGATTTTGAAGCGCCGCGGCGGGCGCAAGTCCGGCCTGTGCTTCGGCAACACCGACGCCTGGCTCCTCTGGAAGCTCACCGGTGGGAAGAGCCACGCGACCGATCCTACGAACGCTTCGCGGACGATGCTCTTCGACATCGGCCGGCTCCGGTGGGACGACGATCTCGCCCGCCTCTTCGGCATCCCGAAGGCCATTCTCCCGGAGGTCCGGCCGTCTTCGGGGCCTTTCGGCGAAACGGTGAAAATCGACGGGCTGCCCTCGGGCGTTCCGATCCTCGGAGTCGTCGGCGACCAGCAGGCGGCCCTCTTCGGCCAGGCGGGATTCGCGGCCGGGGCCATCAAGTGCACCTATGGAACCGGGAGCTTCATCCTCCTGAACACGGGCCGGAAGAGGGTCGGATCGGGACACGGCTTGGTCACGACGATCGCCTGCGGGCCGAAGGGCGAGGCGGTTTACGCCCTCGAAGGCTCGGTCTTCGCCTCGGCGGCGTCGAGCGCCTGCTTGGCCTCGTAGAGCTGCGTCGGCTGCAGCTCCTTGGTCTTGCCCGCGGCGGCGTGCTCGTACGCTTTGCGCGCGGAGACGAGCTCCTCGGGCGGCATGGTGGTGCCGCAGGCGAACAGGAACGTGAACAGAAGAGAGAGCTTGTGAGTCATCTTCATGGTGTTCCTCACTTCCCCAGCTTCTTTCGCATGTTCGCCACTTCGTCCTGCGCCTTCTGGGCGTCGGCCTTCTCGGTGCGCTCCTTGGCGAGGGCGACCGCCAGCTCGGCGTCGGCCTTCGCGCGCATCAGCACCATCTCCGCGCGGTGATTGTCGCCGCTGGCGATGAGGTTCTTGGCCTCCGTGATCTGGTCGGTGGCGTACTTCAAATGGAGCGTCGCCTGTGGATCCTTGTCGGCGCCGACCTCTTGGGCGCCGCGCACTGCGGCCTCCGTCGAGGTCTGGGCCTCCTTGGGCTCGGGGTAGCTGGCGCCGCACGCGACGCCGAGCGAGCCGGTGGTGATGGCGGCAAGGCAGAGAGCGAACGAAAAAGTGGGTGTGCTCATGGCCTGACGATGAAACTCCCTCGACGGCCGATCGGTCAAGTGGCCAAGAACTCCGCTTTTTCCACGATTTCCTTGAGGAGACCCAGCCCGGCGGCGCAATACAGGCCGTCCTCGATTCGTTCGTCGAACGAGTAGCGCACCGTGCACACCGAGCGCGTGACGGGTTTGCCGTCCTCGCCGAGGCTCGTCTCTTTGCGCACGCGGCCGAGCGCCGCGAAGATTGGGCAGTTGCCGTATTCGTAGAGGTGGTGGAACGCGGCGTCGAGGCCGACGCTGCCCAGGTTGGCGACGAAGAGACTGGCGTACATCGGATCGCCGTGGATGAAGAACCCCGGCAACAGGTTCCAGTCGTCGAGAAAGCGCACCAGCCACACGAAGAAGCGCACGAACGGGCTCGGCAACGCGAGCACCAGCCCCAGCTCCTTGTCGGTGCGCGTCCGTTCGCTCGTCTTGCTCTCGGCGACCCCGCCGCGCAGCGTCTCCAGGCTCGCCGCGAAGTCGGCTTCCGGATCGAACTTGCGCTTGGCGACGGTGAGCGGCGCGGAGTCGTCCATCGAGCGCTTGGCGGAGAACGCGATCCAGATCCCGTCGCGCTGGTAGACGCGCCCGCCCATCGTGAAGCGATTGAGGCGCGGCCGGGCGTGCATCGCCTTCAGCGCGGCGTGGACGAAGACGTGGAAGACGCCGATCTTCCCGTTGCCGCGCGCGTTGTGTCGCTCGATCGCCTCGAGCGTGCGCGTCAGATCGAGCGTCTGCTCGAAGTAGACGGTCGCCTCGCTGCGCCGCCTCATGAGATACGGCATGATCCGTCGCGTCGCGGGGACGTCGCGAACGAGCTTGCCGTCGGGTCGGCGGAAGAACGGCATCGCGGCGGGAGCCTACACCCTGTCGCGGACGACGACGCGAACCCCGCGGGCGGGGCCCATCGTGACGTTGCGGCGCTTGCTGCGCTCCGGCGCGCGGCTCTCGAGCTCGAGCTCGAGCTCCATGACGAGCGTGCCGAGCACGATGCGCAGCTCTTGCTCGGCGAAGGCCGCGCCGAGACAGCGCCGGTGCCCGCCGCCGAAGGGCAGGAGCTCGGAGGCCGTGTAGCGCCGGCCGACGAAGCGCTCGGGTCGGAACTCCTCGGGGCGCTCGAAGATGGCCGGATCGCGCAGCATCGCCTCGAGGAAGACGACGATGGTCTCTCCCGCCGGCACGGTCCACTGGCCGATGCGCAGGTCGCGCTTCACGGGGCGCAGCACGTCGGTGACGATCGGGCGGATGCGCAGCACCTCGTCGCAGACGGCGCCGAGGTACGCGAGCCTGGTGAGCGCGTCGGGCGCCGGATCCGGTCCGAGCCCGGAGATCTCCTCGCGCAGGCGCGCGGTCACCCGGGGCTCGCGGCACAGCCAGTACGCGCCCCACGCGATCGCGATCGCGGTCGTCTCGTGGCCGGCGATGAGGAGCGTGATGAGGTGGTCGTGGATCTCCTCGTCGGAGAGTGCGCCGCCGTCGTCGTAGCGAGCCTCGAGCAAGAGGCCCAGGATGTCGTCGCCCGGCTGCGAGCTCGCGCGGCGCGCTCGCAGCGTCTCGGTCACGAACGCGTCGAAGGCAGCCCTGTGCTCGAGGAAGCGCCGCCACGGCGGAAATAGTGGTGTCTGCAGCGCGGGAGAGAAGACGGCGAGCGGCGAGAAGCCGTCCAGCAGCGAGCGTAGGATCTCGCGCACGCGCTCGCGATCCACGCCGCCGCTCGCGAAGACCGTCTCGAGGATGACGTCGAGCGAGATGGCCTGCCCGACGTCGAGCATGGCCACGCGATCGCCGGGGCGGAGCCTCGCGAAGTGGGCGCGCGCCACGTCCCGCATGGTCTTGGCGAACTCGCGCGTGCGCTGGCCGTGGAAGGGCGGGTTGAGCAGCTTGCGTTGCCGCCGGTGCTCGGCGCCCGACGTGGCGAACAGCGAGGCGTGCCCGACGACGCCCTTGAGGCCGCGCGAGAACGCCGCGTATTCGTCGGGGTCGGTGGCGAAGACCTCCTTGGCGAGCTCCGGCGAGCAGACGCCGAGCCCCGTGAGACCGAGCGCGCGCACGCGAAACACGTCGCCATAGCGCCGGCGCATGCGCTCGACGAAGCGCGTCGGCCGGAGCATGAACTCGAGCGTGTGGTAGGCCGCGGGCCCCGAAGGTCCCGGAGGCATCCTCCCCGTCGTCGCCGCGTCGCTCGTGGTCGTCGTCATGGCCTGTCTTCCCCGCGGCCGTGGCCGCGATGGCTCGCCGGTGCCATCGTAGCCTTGCGATGCTCGTCTGTCTCGACGTCGACTACCGCCGGCACGACGTCGTCGCGGCCTGCGTGGGCTTCGAGGGCTGGGCCGCGGCCGTCCCGAGCTTCGAGCTCGCCGCGCGCGTCGGAGGCGCCCCCGCCGACTACGTCCCCGGAAGCTTCTACCTGCGGGAGCTCCCGCATCTGCTGCGAATCCTCGAAATCGCGGAGCGCGAGCGCCGTGTTCGTCCCGAGGTCGTCCTCATCGACGGGTACGTCTCGCTCGGCCCGGATCGGCCCGGGCTCGGCGAGCACCTCCACCGTGCGCTGGGCGGGCGCACGCCCGTCGTCGGCGTGGCCAAGACCGCGTTTCGCGGGGCGGTGCACGCGACGGCGGTCAAGCGCGGCACGAGCGAGAGACCGCTCTACGTGACCGCGATAGGCATCGCTCAGTCCGAGGCCGCCGCCGGCGTCGAGGCGATGCACGGCGCGCACCGCGTCCCGACGATGCTGAGGCGCGTCGACCGAGCGTGCCGCGAGTGGCGCGGCCGTTCGAGCCCAGCGCGCGTGCTATAAGCTCGATCCCCGTGTCGTCCAACGAAGGAGCGTGGGAGCGAGAGGCTCTCAGGCTCTACCAGCGCTACGAGATCGAGATCGTCGAAGCCTGCGGCCTCTGCCCCTGGGCCGAGCGCGCGCGCCTCGAGGGGCGCGTCCTCCCCCGCGTCGTGCTCGCGGAGGGAGATGCCGCCGTCGGGGCCGCGGTCGCGGCGATGGCGGAGATCGAGCGCGAGCCTCGGATCGAGGTCGCCCTGCTCGTCTTCCCCCGAATCGGGCTCGATCGCAGCGCCTTCCAGTCGTTCATGGAGCGCGTCCGCGACGCGGACGCGTCGCGCCACGAGCTCGGCACGGTCCCCTTCGTGATGGCGGCCTTCCACCCCGATGCGCCGGCGGACCTCTCCCACGCCGAACGCCTCATCCCGTTCTTGCGCCGCACGCCGGATCCGACGATTCAGCTCCTCCGCGCCGACGTGCTCGACCGCGTCCGGGGGCGCGTCTCGCAGGGCACGCAGTTCTTCGACGTCGAGCAGCTCGACTTCCTGGCCAAGCCCGGCGGCGAGGCGGTCGTCCCGCTGCGAGAGCGGATCGCCCGCGTCAACCTGAGCACGGTGGAGCGGCTCGGCGTGGAGGAGATGGATCGGCGGCTGCAGGACATCCAGCGCGACCGCGAGCGGTCGTATCTCGCGCTCCGCACCCCGACTTGACCGGCGTCAAGTACGCGCGGCTGGCCGGCTGTACGGTGCCGCGCCATGCTCGCACCGGTCGTCGGCGTCTCGCGGAGCAGGCGGGTGGGGATCTGGCTCGCCGTTTGCGCGCTGCTCGTGCTCGCGATGATCGTCGTCGGCGGTATTACGCGCGTGACGCGCTCGGGGCTCTCGATCACGACGTGGGACCCGGTCACCGGCGCGTTGCCGCCGATCGGAGAGCAGGCGTGGCGTGACGCGTTCGCGCGGTATCAGGCGTCGCCCGAGGGCAGGCTCGTCAACGCCGGCATGAGCCTGCCGCAGTTCCAGAGCATCTATTTCGTGGAGTGGGCGCACCGCCTGCTCGGCCGCCTCGTGGGCGTGATCGTCGCCGTGCCGCTCGTCGTGTTCCTCGGACGGCGTGAGCTGTCCATCCGTCGCGCGGCGCCCCTCGTCGGGCTCTTCGTCGCCGGCGCGGCGCAGGGGGCGCTCGGCTGGTACATGGTCTCGAGCGGGCTGGTCGACGAGCCGCACGTGAGCCCGTTCCGGCTGGCGTCGCACCTGCTGCTCGGCATGACATTGCTCGGGTGGCTCGCGTGGAGCGCGCACGGAGAGCTCGCGCCGCCGCGCGCGGTCTCGTGCGGCTCGACGCGGCGATGGGCGCTCTCCACCCTCGTGATGATCGGCGTCACCGTCGCCTACGGGGCGCTCATGGCCGGCCACCACGCGGGCTTCTTCGCCACGACCTTCCCCACGATGAACGGTGCCTGGCTGCCGGCGGACGTCAGGCTCGGCTCGGTGCGAGGCCTGCTTGCGGACGGCCTGACGATCCACTTCGTCCACCGCGCGCTGGCTTTCGCGACGTCGATCATGGCGGTGGCGACCGCCGCATCGGCGTGGCGGTGTCGGTCGGCTCGCGTCCGCGCGGCGGCGCTGCTCGCGGTCGGCGTCGTCGCGGGCCAGATCACCCTCGGGGCGCTGCTCGTGGTGCGGCTCGTCCCTCCGGGCCTGGCTGTGCTCCACCAGGCGAACGCTGCGTTTCTGGTGGTTTCCGTCGTGGCTCTGCTGCGAGAGGTCACCATTCGGCACACTGATGACATAAGTCAACCCGATCGGGCCGGGACTACGCAAGAGTCGGGTCCGCAATGGCCTTCCACGTCCTCGAGAGCGCCCAGGAGTGCCGCCCGCCTCACGACTCGCTAGCGAGCGCGA
>DATIQP010000839.1:0-4701 GCA_035470765.1 Polyangiaceae bacterium
CGACGGCATCTTCCTGGGGCCGGCGACCGCGCGCACCGGCGTCAAGCTCGACGCGCGCTACGCGGGCGACCCGAAGGGCACGTTCCGGATCGTCGGCGGCACGCTGCAGGCGGGCCCGTTCACCGGCGCGCTCGAGGGCGGCTTCCAGGCCACCTTGCAGGCCTTCCGCGCCGAGCTGCACTACAGCTCGGGCCTGATGTCGTGCCGGGACGCGGTCCAGGCCCAGGCCGCGAACTACGGCGATGTCGGCAGGGGCGTCGCGGTCCTCGCCAACATGCTCGGCCTGGATCGCGCCGTCGAGGGCCGAATCATGCTCAAGGGCGAGGTGGCCATCGACACGCGCGCCCCCGCCAAGGACGGCGCCTCCCAGGCTTGGAAGATGTCGTTCCACACCGAAGGCGACTGCAAGCTGAGCTACCTCCCCTCCCCCTAGCCACCCCATTCGACTTCGCCCTCGAAGTGCTCCCCCCCTCATTCGCCTTTCCCCCCGCCCCCGAATGAGCTAATCATCCGCCCCCCATGCGTGGCTATCTCCGCCCGGGCAAGCGCCCCATCCCCACCGATTCGCAGACCCGCTTCACGACGCTCTCGCGTCATCGCCGCACCAAGCTCGCGAAGGCGGCCGGTACGACGCTCGTCAAGGCCGACCAGTGGTCCCACGGCCGCGCCGTGCCCGAGGGCGTCGCCGAAGCCCTCCAGGGCCAGCTCGACAAGCTCGCGAAGCCGAAGAAGTAAGCGCCGGCGTAGCGCGCGACGGAGCACGTCAGGTGAGCTGGCGTCGAGGCAACACGCGACCCAGAGCTCGGCGCAGCGCCACGTCCTCGCGCGCCCACAGGTAGAGTCGGAGGGCAGAGCGTGACGACCAAGCGGGGCGTGCCTCGAGCGCTTCCTGATAGTCCACGCGCTCGGGCCCCCAGCGCGACTTCGAATCGTCGACGCCCATCGACAGGTGCACGCGCGGGATCCCGCTGGCGATGGCGTACTTGATCGCCTCGGCCAACGTGGTGGTCATGACGCCGTACCTGCCCCACCCAGGGTCGAAGCCCGAGTAGTAGAGGTACAGACAGTCCGGCAAGAGGAAGCCGACGCGAGCCGCTACGGGCGTGTCTCCGACGTGGAGCGTGAAGACGCGCGCGGCGTCTCGCTCGGCGAGGCGCGCACAGACGGCGCGGAGGAAGGCTCGGCTGCGCGGTGCGGAGAAGCGATCGCGGTGTTGGATCGTTTCCGCTTGCCCCGCGCGCAGGGTGTGGAGCCTGAAGAACGTGTCGAGCGCGGCGTCGACATCGGCCGCACTCTCGGCGACGACGAGGCGCACCGTGAGCCCGTCACGCTGGAGCGCGTTGTGGCAGTGGCGGAGCGACTCCTTGATGTTGCGCTTGAGGCCGCTCTTGAATTGCTCCCACGTCGGCGCGAGCGTGAGAATGTTGGCGGTCTCCGTGCGCCCCCAGCGCAGCTCGGCCGCGCTCTCGATCGCGGTGGCGAGCGCCGAGTCACGCTGCAGCCCATCCCACGCGATCCAATCCCATGCGGGTTCTGCCAGCAGGTCCTTCACGAGCGCTCGGCCGACGTCCGCCTCGTACAAAGGATCGACGAGCGGCGCTCGCTGCTCCGTGAGGTACGGGTCTGCGCCGAGGAGGTTGAGCCCTCTCGCACGGAGTGGCCCGAAGCGGGGCCGCTCGGTGAGCATGAACGGGAAGATGCCGACGAGCTCGCCCGAGTTCCGCCGCAACACCTTCACGCGCAGTGAATCACGAATGAGGCGCTGATCCTCGTGAAACGCGTTCCACCAGGAGATGAGCCACTCCGGGAGCTGATACGGGAGGCTGCACCGGGCCCGATCCACGAGCTCGAGCCAGTCGCTCGACAGCGCTTGGAGTTCGGGGAGGGTCGTCACGGTGGAGATGTTCACGAGTGCAGCGCGACCGAATCACGTGATGGTCGACATGAAGGTTCTTGTGAGCAGGAGCCGGGCCAAGCGGTCCCGCATGACACCCGGCTCGATCCGCTCGTGCAAACACTTCACGACGTCCGCATCGCCAGTGTCCCGCTGTCGCGTGAACGCCTAGTCCACTCGATACGGATCACCTGCGAGCGGGGGGGGAACGAGCGTGAGTGAGCCGTGCTGAGGCGCTACCCGTTGCGCTTGGCGAAGTCGCCGAGCAGCTCGGCGAGCGCGTTCACCCACTCGAGCGGCACCGCGTTGTAGAGCGAGACCCGCATGCCGCCCACCGAGCGGTGGCCCTTGAGGCCCACCATGCGGTGCTTCTTCGCCTCGGCGAGCAGCTGCTCCTCGAGCGCCTCGCTCGGCAGGCGGAAGACCACGTTCATCACGCTGCGGCTCTCCCTGTCCACCGGCGCGCGATAGAAGCCGGCGTGCGCGTCGAGCGCATCGTAGAGCGTCTTGGCCTTGTCGCGGTTGCGCTTCTCGATCGCGTCGAGCCCGCCCTCGGCCTTCACCCAGCGCATGACGTTTCGGATCAGGTAGATCGAGAACGTCGGCGGGGTGTTGTAGAGCGAGTCGTTGTCCGCCACCGTGCGAAGCTGGAAGATCTTCGGGATGTCCTTGCGGCCGTGGGCGACGAGGTCCTTGTGCACGACGACCACGACGATGCCGCTCGGCCCGACGTTCTTCTGCGCGCCCGCGTAGACGAGCGCGAAGCGCGACATGTCCACCTTGCGCCACATGAAGTCGCTCGAGGCATCGCACACGAGCGGCACGTCGCCCGATTCGGGGATGCGATGGAACTCGACGCCGTGGATGGTCTCGTTGCTTGTATAATGCAAGTACGCCGCCGCGGGATCGCGCTGGATCTCATGGTCGCTCGGGACGCGCAGGTAGGATTTCTCCTTGCCGTCGCCGGTGCCGGTGCTCGCGGCCAGGCGCGCGGCGCCGCCGAGCATCTTGCCGACGACCTGCGCCTCGGCGAAGGCCTTCTCGCCCCACGCGCCGGTGACGACGTAGTCCGCGCTCATGCCCGCGGGCAAAAAATTCATGGGGATCTGCGCGAAGAGCTGCGACGCGCCTCCCTGGACGAAGAGGATCTGGTGCGTGTCGGGCACGCCGGCGAGCTCGCGCATGAGCGACGAGGCCTCGTGGTGCACCGCCTCGTAGTCCTTGCCGCGGTGGCTGTGCTCCATGATGGACATGCCCGTGCCACCGAAGTCGAGCAGCTCGTCTCGTGCGAGCTAGAGCGCCGGAAGGGGGAGGGTCGCCGGGCCTGCATTGAAATTGAGTGCGCGCGTCATGGGCCTGACATATAGCACCGTGCGCCTCATGCGCGCTCTGGCGCTCCTGATCTTGATCGTCTCCGCCTGCGGCCGCCGGCTCTCGCCGGCCGAGTGCGACGCCATGCTGGACCGCTACCTCGACATGACCGAGGACGACGACCCGGCGCTCGTAGGGGTCACGGGCGAACCGCGCGCCGAGCTGCGCGTCCAGCGCATCGAGGAGCGGAAGAAGAGCGCGGGCTATCTGGAGGCCGGGGCCCACTGCGCGACCCAGGTGTCCGCGGCCGAGCACGCGTGCGCCATGAAAGCCCCCAGCCCCAACGAGTGGGAGGCCTGCTTCGAGTACCACTGAGGCGGCGCATTTTCCGTTTCGTCGCTCGCCGGTTGGGCTCTAAGCTAGCGTCGCCATGCGAAAGCGTTTCTGGTCGCGTGCCGGGGCCTCGCTCCTGCTGGGCGCGTGCCTCGCGTGCGGGGGTTCGGGGACCGCCCACCACGTGGAGGAAGTCCCCATCGACGACAGCATCAAGCGGCCGACCGATCTCCCGCCGGACGAGGTCGGCGGCACCTCTGGATCGGCAACGACGACGTCGTCCTCCGGGGTCCCCGATCGCGGTCCGCCGCCCGGCGTCGGCCCGCAGCCGCTCGACACCGGCGACGCGGGCGCAGCCGCGAGCAGCAGCGATGCGGGCGGGCCGGCGGCGGTGTTCACGCAGCGGCCTGGGGGGCTTTCGGAGAAGGAGTGCGCCGAGGTCGTCATGAAGTTCGCGAAGATCATGACGAAGGAGAGCAAGGTCCCGGCACCCACCGCGGCCGATCTCCCCCAGCACCCGGTCTACGGCCAGATGCTCGCCGAGTGCGGCAGGAGCGCGACGAAGAAGCAGCACAAGTGCGGCATGGCCGCGCGCACGTCGGGCGCTTGGAAGAAGTGCATGGAGTAGCTCCTGAGCTTCCGCTCGCTCTTCTTCGGCACGCCTGAGTTCTCGGTCCCGGCGCTCGAGGCGCTCGCCTCGATCTCGACGGTCGCCGCCGTGGTCTGCCAGCCGGACAAGGCCGTCGGGCGAGGCCTCAAGATCGCGGCGCCCCCGGTGAAGACGCGCGCGCTCGCCCTCGGCTTTCCGGTCGTACAGCCGGCGAAGGTACGCACACCCGAGTTCGCCGCGTGGGTGCGCGAGCAGCGCGCGGACGTGGCGCTCGTCATCGCCTACGGTCGCATCCTGCCGCAGGAGGTGCTCGACGGCCCACGCCTCGGGTGCGTCAACGTCCACGCCTCCATCCTGCCCCGCTATCGCGGCGCCGCGCCGATCACCTGGGCCATCGTGCGCGGCGAGACCGAGACCGGCATCACGCTGATGAAGATGGACGCCGGAATGGACACGGGCGACATGCTCGAGATCTTCCGCACGCCCATCGGCGAGGACGAGACCGCGGGAGAGCTCTCGGCTCGGCTCGCGGAGCTCGGTGCTCGCGCCGTCC
>DATIQP010000840.1:0-4087 GCA_035470765.1 Polyangiaceae bacterium
TCGCGCCCTGAACGCCGACGCCATCCTCGTCAGCCAGGTCATCACCCAGCGCAACTGCCACAAGGAGAACGCGCTCGCCTTCGTGCAGCTGCTCGAGCGCCAGGGCTGGCGCAAGGACGTCATCCTGCTGCTCGGCGGGCCACGCATCGACCACAAGCTCGCCCTCGAGCTCGGCTTCGACGCGGGCTTCGGCCCGGGGACCAAGCCCTCCGAGGTGGCCTCGTTCCTCGTCGACCGCCTCTGCCGCTAGGCAGAGATCATGACGGATCCCAAGCACTTGGGAGGTTTCGTCTCGGCCGCTCTTGAAAGTGAAAACCACTTTCATTAGGCTTCTCGCATGTTCGTTTGCGTCTGCCACGCCGTCACCGACAAAGAGGTCCAGCGAGCGATCGAAGGCGGCGCCGACACGCGCGAAGCGGTCACGCGCGCGTGCCGCGCGGGCGGCGACTGCGGCGGATGCCACGGCCACATCGAGGACATGATCGAACAGGCGCGCGAGGACGGCTTGCTCCCGGCGACGGAGCTCACGCGCAAGCGCGCGGCCTAGCTCCGGATCTGTTGCGCGAGATAGTTCTGCTCGCCCACCTGCGCGATGAGATCGAACTGCGCCTCGAGCCAGTCGACGTGCTCCTCCTCCGACGTGAGGATGTGGCGCAAGAGATCCTCGGTGCCGTTGTCTCCGAGGCTGCGACAAAGCTCGAGGCCCTTGTTGAGCAGCGGGATGGCGGTCACCTCGAGGGCGTAGTCGTTCTTCAGGATCTCGTGCACCGACTGGCCGATGAGCACCTTGCCGAGGCGCTGCACGTTCGGCAGCCCGTCGAGGTAGAGCACTCGCTCGATGAGGCTGTCGGCGTGCTTCATCTCGTCGATGGACTCCTTCTTGATGTGCTCGGCGAGCCGGAGGTAGCCCCAGTTTCGGCACATGCGGGAGTGCAGGAAGTACTGGTTGATCGCGGTGAGCTCGCCGGTCAGGACCTCGTTCAAGAGATCGACAATCTTGGGGTCGCTTTTCACGGCAGCCCTCCTTTCCCGGCCACCTCAGCAAATCGCGGCGCGCCTGGCAAGGGGCGCGATCAGCGGGGTACGAGGTCGACGGTCGCCCACACGTCGACGCCGTCGCGGCCGATGCGGTGCGCGCCGTTGATCCGCAGCCGGAAGCAGCCGCACTTGTCGCGGAGCTCCACGGTGCCGACGGCGCCGGTCAGCGCCGGCGACGAGAGGTCGACGTCGACGCCCCCGCGGGTCGAGAAGAAGCGCGTCCACGGGATGCCGGCGCGCACGCCGCCGCTGTAGCCCTCCGCGGAGAGAAAGCCCGACGCCGGCTCGAGGGGCGCGTCGGTGAGCAGGCGCGCCGCGACGGGGTCGACGCCGGTGCGGCCCGCGACGTAGACGGTGAGCCCCAGTCCGTTGGGCACGCCCAGGCGCCCTCGCACCAGAAAGGCGTGTCCGTCGCCCGACACGACGCCAGGAGCCACGTTCGCCGCGACGAGGTCCGCCCCTTCGGCCGTCAGTGCCGCGAGGCGGCTCGTCGCGGCGGCGCGCCAGCGCAGCGCGCCGCGGGTGACGCCTCCGGAGTCCGTGACGCTGCCGAGCCGCGCCTCGAGCTCGACTCCATCGCCGCGGGCCCAGCGGCCGACGGCGGTGCGGACGCCGGCGGACGCCACGAACGCGGCGCCCGTGGGCGTCGTGAGCGGCAGGGCGGACTGGGCGAGGTACGCGACCGAGCGCGACGCGATGGACGCGAGCATGCCGTCGCCGGCGCTCGCGAGGCCGCTGGCGGAGACGACCGGCTCGAGACGATGGCGCCACGGATCGTTGACAATGGCCCCTTCGAACGCGCGCACGAGCGGCAACCCGAGCTCGACGCGCCCCAGGGCCGCGCCGTCGCCTCCGCTCGTCACGCCGTCGGCGGCCGCGTCGCCCGCGACGCGCAGCGACGCGCCGAGCCCGAACACCGACGGCCGCCCGGCCAGCAGCACGCCGGCCTCGCCGTGCGCCAGCGCCAGCGCGCCCGCCCCCGTGCGGTCGAGCACGCTCCCGTCGACCGTGACGTCGTACGCGCCGACGTTGCCCAGCGCCGCGTCGTGGCCGATGGAGACGTAGGGGCCCGCCGCGTCCGAGAGCAAGAGCTCGCCACCGCGCAGGGCGACGGTGCGCACGCCCGCGGCGATGACGAGCGGCGATGCGACGGAGGCCTCCGCCTGTCCGACGTCGAAGCGACGCGACGCCGCGTCGAGATCGCTCGTCGCCTGCACCCCGCGCGCGCCTCGCAGCAGGTCGAAGTCCCAGCCCACGCGCTCCTGTCCCATCGCCATCGCGCCGCGCGCGTCGACGAGCAGGCCGCTGCCGTTACCGGCGGCGCCGGGACGCACCGAGCCCTCCAGGCGATCGAACCGCACGCGCGTGGTGCTCGAAGGCGTCGCCGCCGTCGCGTCGACCGCGAGGCCGCCTTCGACGTAGCCGCCCGCGCGCAGGTCGACGGCGACTTGCCCTTCGCTCGTGCGCCAGGGCACGTGCACGCCCCCGCCGAGGAACAGACCGTCGGCGCCGCGCCACGCGATCTCCGGAGGGAGCAGGCCGAACTTGTTCGGCGCGCGCAGCCAGAACACCGGCAGCCAGAAGATGGGCACCTTGAAGATCTCGAGGCGCGGGTTGGTCAGGAACAGATCGCCGGGCGGCGCCACCGTCGCCCCGGAGAACCGCACCGAGACGGGCGTCCCCAGGCACGGACAGAACGCCAGCCGGCCGTCGCCCTCGACGATCAAGCCGTGGCTCGATCGCCGGAGCGAGAGCTTGTCGGACGACAGGTGGAACGGCGGCGCGTCCGCGCGCACGTGGCCGCTCAGCTCGAGCCCGCGGAGCTTCGTGTCCACGACGACGTCGTCCGCGCGCACGTCGAGATCGGCGGTGCCCGGCGGCGACGGCTCGTCGTCGGCGCGCGCGCTGGCGGCGCTGCTCGCCACGGCCATGAACGCGACCGCAAGGGCGACCGTCCACTTCCGGGTCCGTACTCTCGCAAGGCTCGAGCTTGCGGGCGGCGGCTTCGTCTGGGTCCGTACTCTCGCAAGGCTCGAGCTTGCGGGCGGCGTCTTCGTCTGGGTCCGTACTCTCGCAAGGCTCGA
Source organism: Polyangiaceae bacterium (assembly GCA_035470765.1). Lineage (GTDB taxonomy): Bacteria > Myxococcota_A > Polyangia > Polyangiales > Polyangiaceae > DASXHD01. The sequence continues at coordinate 3,123 of DATIQP010000840.1, forward strand.
GCTTGCGGACCCGGGCCTCGTCAAGGCACGTAGCTGCCCTTCGGAAAGTCGATCACCAGCACGCTGCCGCCGTCCTTGCCCGGGTTGAGCTTCCACGCGGGCGTGACGTTGGCGCGCAGATCGATGATGAACAAGAGATCGTGGCCCGAGGGCAGCAGCCGCGCGCGCGTGACCGGGGTGTTGAAGTGCAAAGTGACGAGGGCGTTCTCGTTGTTGCGCCGCACGACGCGCGCGCCCTTGAGGACGTAGGTGATGACTCCCCGGGCGTGGCGCTCCTCGATGGGCACCGATTGCGTGAGCTCGACGAACAGCCTCGAGCCTGCGTCGCCCATCATCTGGAAGCCGGGGAGCGTCGCGACCGGGCCGCTCGCGTTCGGCTCGACGTGGTGGGCGGCTCGCGCGCCCGAACGGACCGTGACGTGCCCCGGGGCGTGGACCGGCTTGCGCGGCTTGGGGTCCGAATAGCCGTAGCCCGTGGCGGGTCGAGCGGGAGGAGGCGCGCTCGACGCGGCCGGAGCCTCGGCGCTCGCCGCGCTCGACGGCGAGGACGGCGCAGGCTCGCTGGACGTCGTGGGCGCGGGCGCCTGGGCCCGCGCGACGGCGGGTAGACCCCCACCAAGCGCGACCAGCACCCCCAGCACGGCCGTGACGAGACGCCTCGACATGCTCCCTCAGTAGAGCACGCGCGAGCGCAAAGAGCCAAAAGCTCGCCACGAGGCGGTTCGGCTGCGGAAAGCGGCGGCCCTGGCGCGGCCGATCAGAACGTCGCGCTGAGGCCCGCGATGAAGGAGCCGTTGTTGCCGTCCTGGAACACGTTGAAGTCCCCGGCGAGCGGGATCATCCCGGCCACCCAGAACTTCGCCGAAGGCGTGAACTGGACGCGGATCTCGGGCCACACGGAGAGCATCGGATCCTTGAGCTGGATCTGGCCCGTATCCGCCGCGCCGCCGGTCCGCGACGCGATG
>DATIQP010000841.1:0-3612 GCA_035470765.1 Polyangiaceae bacterium
ACGGAGATCGCCCACGTCGGCGACAGCCGCTGCTACCGGGTCCACGACGGCGGCATCGTCCAGCTCACCAAGGATCACTCGATGGTCCAGCAGCTCGTCGATCTCGGCGCGCTGACCCCGGAGCAGGCCAAGCACCACCCCGACGCGAACCGCATCACGCGCGCGCTCGGCACCGACTGGTCCGAGCACGCGGAGCTTCTGCCGTCGCCCGTCGCGCACGTCGCGGGCGACACGTTCGTGCTGTGTTCGGACGGCCTGAGCGATCTCGTCGAGCCCGAGGACATGCTGCGCATCGTCTCGTCTGCGCCGCCGGAGCAAGCCGCCGCGCAGCTCGTCGAGCTCGCCAACGCGCGCGGCGGGCACGACAACGTCACCGTCGCGGTGGTGCGGACGGAAACCCCCGCGCGCGAGCTCGGTGCCGCACGCTCGAGCGAAGCAAGCGTTCGGAGTGAGACGATGCCTCTGGCCGTGACCGAGCCGATGCGTCCGGTCGCTCGCACGCTGGACGACGCGTCGAGCGGGCGCACCGTCCCGATGGCCGCCGCGTCCTCGAGCGGCGAGCTGCCGCCGTCTCGCTCCAACGGCGACCCGGAGCCCGAGCTGGATCGCGAGCCGCCGCCGCGGCGCAACCGAGTCGGTCTGTTCGTCGGGTTGCTCTTCGTCCTCGCCGGGCTCGGCGCCGCCGGGTACGCGTACGTGCTGCACGAACGGGCGGAGCACCCGAGACACCGGCCGAGCCTCGGCGAGACGGAGCCCGCTTCCGCGACGGCGCGCCCCGAGGGAGCGGGCGTGCTTTTGCCGCTCGCCGCTTCGGCCACGCCCGAGGAGGCCGAGTCGCTGCAGCCGCTGCACGTGCGCGACGCCGGCCGCCGCTGATCAGGCCCTGCGGGCCTGGAGCCTCTCGAAGCCTCGCCGCAGCGCCCCGAGCGTGGCCGCCGCCGCGACGAGGTCTTGCTCCGCGACGTCCCGGGCCACGGACCCGAGGACGCGCGCATCCACCCGATCCATGCGCTCGACGAGCGCGGCGCCTTCCTGCGTCAGGACGACGAGCTTCGAACGCTTGTGCGCCGGGTTCTCGGCGAGCTCGACGAGGCCGTCCGCGAGCAGCGCGTCGACGATCGGCTGGACGCTCTGCCGCCGCATCGCGCGCGCCCGGGCGAGCGCGGGCACCGACTGCGCGCCGCGGCGCTGGAGGCTGCGCAGGATCCACCTGCGGGTCGCGCCCCGGGCGTCCTCGCCGTAGATGTGCTCGGAGGCCCACGCGAGCCAGCGGAACAAGGCGATCGTCTCGTCCACCACCGCCTGGACGCTCCCTCGCTCGCGCGGCCTGCGGACCCGCCGGGGCGTACGCATTCTTGCCATGCCCCACCATCCGGAGCCGCCCAGGACCTGTCAAATCGCATTCCGATTCCAGCTCCAATTCCCGAGCTCCCCATCCGTCCTTTCCCTGCCCGAAGCTCCCGAATAGCCCTCCCTTCGTCGGCGTTTTAGGGCGTACCCTCCTGCCCCATGAAGACGTCCATTCTTCGATGGGGCAGCCTCGCCGCGACGTCGCTCGCGCTCGTGCTCGCTTTCGCCTGCTCGCCGGCCAACCCGACCCCCGAGGTGGCCAAGCCCGTCGTCGGCGTCGTCCCGGATGCGGCAACCGTGTCGGGCCCCGGCTTCATGACGCCGGCCAAGTGGGCGCTCGGCGCGCCTTCGTCGCGCTGGCGGCCGGTGGTCACGCTCGACGTCGACGCGAGCACCAAGCTCCACGCGGGCGAAGGCGGCGAGCGCTGGCTCGAGCTGGCCACGGGCAACGAAGGCGCGAGCTCGCTCGCCCCCGAGGCGATCGCCGGCATCCAGAAGGCGGACGGCGGCTACCGCTTCGTCGGCGCGAGCGGAAGTGTGTACTTTGCACACGAAGCGCTCGGCCCGCTCTCGCGCGCCGGCACACCCGTCCCGGGAGCGAGGCAGGTCGCGGTCGGCAAGGCAGCCATCCTGGTCGTCGACGGCAAGGGCGACTTGCAGCGAAGCACGGACGGCGGGCGCTCCTGGCGCAAGGCCGAATTGCCCGACAAGGAGGGCGTCGTCGTCGACGTCGCAATGCTCGCCGAGAACGGCATCCTCGTCATGGCTCCTCAACGCTTCTACGGCACCAAGGACGACGGCGTGACCTGGACGCCCGTCAAGAGCCCCGGCGTCGGCGTCACCGCCGTCGTGGCGCGCGACGGCGCCCTCTGGCTCGACGGCGTCGAGGACTCCATGCGCTTCGACCCCGCGTGGGGGACGTTCTCCGCGGCGCCGGGCGGCGGTAAAACCACCCGCAACCCCTTCGGGGTCAAGAGCTCGCGCTTCGTCCCCATCGTCTCGCGCCGCATCGACGGCCGGCGCGCCGTCGAGGTGATCGGCACCCCGAACGATCGCCAGTGGAGCGTCGCGGCGGGCGACGTGGGCGCGCTCGGCAAGCCCAAGCACATGGAGGAGCTCGACGGCTGCGAGATGGTCAGCGCCGCGCTGCGCGGCGACCGGATCCTGCTCGCGTGCGACGCGCGCGGCACCGTCAGCGGAGGGATCGACAAGGACGCTGGCGGTCCTGTCCTCCGCACCAACTACGGTCGCCACAACGCCGGCGCGCCGGACGGCGGCACCCTCGGCTGGATCACGCGAATCCTCCGCAGCGACGACTCTGGCCGCACCTTCCACGAGGAGACGACGATCGAGGGCGGCATGCCGCAGCGCTTCGACGAGGCGATCGCCGCGGGCCCCGAGGACTTCGTCTACATCGGACGGCGCTGCGGTGCTGGCTACGGCGCGCCTTGTTTGCCCGCGCGCGTGCGCGCGACCAAGGGCGGCGGATTCGTCGACGTCCCCGGCGACGAGGACGACAGCGGCCAGATGCGCTTCGCCTCGTCGAGCGCGCTGAGCACCGCGTACAGCATCGGCCATCACGACGGAGAGATCTTCCTCTTCCGCTGGAAGATCTCGAGCGCCACGCCCGAGCCGATCGGGCGCGTCGCCGAGAACGCCGACGGCGCGGGCGCGACGCTGACGCTCGACGACGACGGCACCGTCCGCGGCTTCGTCCGCGAGAGCGGCAAGCCCGTCGCGTTCACGTACCGTGAGGGCGGGAGCATCGCGACGAGCAAGCTCGCCATTCCGGCCACGCACGCGGCCTTCGCGGGGGTCCACGGGCTCGCGGTGGGCTCCGACCAGAAGGGCTACGAGAGCGTGGACGGCGGCAAGACGTGGGGCGTCGTCGCGATGCCCGCGTTCGTGCAAGCGATCGACGCGTGCTCGAGCTTCGGCTGCGTGACCGATCGCGGCCTGCGCTGGGGCTGGGACGCGCCCCCGGCGGCGCCGACCGCCGACGTGGCGACGGCGAGCAAGCCGCAGTACCAGCGGCCGCTCCGGTGCAGCGCGAAGGACAAGTGGACCGACGTGGGCGGCGGCAACCTGCCGACGATCGCGTCAGTCGACCACGGCTCCGTCCGCTGGATGCTCCCGACGCGCGGCAAGGACGGCAAGATCGCCGTCGTGCTCTCCAAGCGCGGCGATCCGGTCACCAAGACCTCGAGCGTCGCGCTGATGGGCGTGCCGCCCGGCCCGCCGACGTACGGCTCCGGCACGACG
>DATIQP010000842.1:0-6290 GCA_035470765.1 Polyangiaceae bacterium
CCATCTCCCGGCTGCGGACTGAACGCGAAGGGGTACGGCGCCGCCGTCATGAGTGCCGCCAGGTCGGTGGCGGTTAGCGTTTGATCGTAAACGCGAACGTCGTCGATGACTCCCTGGAACCAGTTGAAGCCGCCCCCCGAATTCGACCCGAACTGAAATCGGTCACCGCCGCCCCACATCATCCCCACCGGGGTGCTACTTCCTTCCTCCTTGCCGTTGACGTATAGCCTCATCGCGCCGTTCTCCGTCGCACAGATCGCCACGAAGTACCAGTTGCTCGCCTGGACGGCAGTCGTACCCGTCACCACCCGCGCCGCCGCCGGCCGCGCTGAAGGACGCGCTCGACGCCGCCGATAAGGCGATCACGGCCGGCAACATGAACGAAGCCGACAAGCAGCTCGCGGCCGCCGAGAAGGCGGCGGCCGACGACCCGCACTTTGCCTACCTCGTCGCGCGCGTGCGCGCCACGCGGTTCGTGGTCGCGGGCGACTTCGATCGCGCGGGCGCCGCGTACGCCACCGTGATCCCCACCCTCGCCAGGCACCCGGAGCTACCGGACGAGTTCTGGTGCCACAACGCGATGATGATGATCCGCGAGGCGCAAGGCGATCCGGCCGCGGCGCTGGCCGAGAACGACCAGGCGACCCTGTGCGCGGCGCGCGGCACCTGGGACCCGCAGGACCGCGACACGCTCGCGTTCCAGAAGGACCGCTGGCACCGCGCCTACCTCACGCGCATGCTCGCCGAGTCGCGCACCGGCTCGACGAAGCGTGCGCTCGTCCAGTACGCCGAGGCCGCGCTCGCCGACTACCGCACGCGGGGATTCCCCGAGTCGGTGGCGGTCCTCGAGGCGTACTTCGCGGCGCTCGACGGCAAGAAGGACGCGGCGCTCGCCGCCGCCAAGCGCGTCGATCCCGCGAAGGACGACGACGTGGAGGACCTGTACCTCGTGGTCGTGGGCCTCGAAGCGGGCGGCGATCACGCGGCGGCGGAGGCGGTTCGACGCGTGATGCGCCGGCCGGCCCCGGCGCGCACCTCGCGGGCCATCATGCTCCGCTGGCTCGATCTCGACGCGAAGCCCCGCCCTGGCGGGTTCACGCCCTGGCACGCGACCGCGCGCTGAGCGCTCAGTATCGCCGTGGATACGCCGCCATCGTCGTCGTCTGAAGGCGCCCGCCGCGGACCTGCAGGATCTGATCGAACTGGAAGAGCGCGTCGCTCTGGCGCGGGTGGTAGAAGATCCAGTCGCCCGGGTTGATCGGAGTGGCCGCCGGCGCCATCACCATTCCCTGGTTGGGCACCATCGCCGGGTCCGTCAGGTCGGAGACGAACGGCGCGGGCTGGATGCCGGGCGGGTACGTGTAGAACGCCGGCCAGCCACCGCCGTAGATGGTCAAGCCTTGCTGGCCCTTGAAGAGGGTCGCGCACTGCGCGGGCGTGAAGAACGGAAGCTGCGGCTGCGGATAGACCGTGAAGACCGGCGTGGCGATGAAGATCGCCGGCTGCAGCGCCCCGATGACGTAGTTGGGATAGTCGCCCGGCCTCAGCACGCCGCCGCCCGCGGCCACGTCGTTGACCGGGCCGCTGGTGTACATGGGATACGTCGAGCTGCCGCCGCTGTTGAACACCAGGTCGGGCGTCACGAGCCCGGGGTGGCTCTTCAGACCGTCGACGTACGACTGATAGACCGCCGTCGCCGCCGTCCACGCGTCTTGAACCGCGGCGAGCGTGCCTCCCGGTGCGAAGGCGACGTGGCCGTCGTAGCCGAGGAAGCCGGCGAACTGGACCAAGCTCGCGTTCGACTCGAAGAAGTCGAGCATCGGCCCCAGCAGCGCGGGATCGGTCAAGCCGCTCCGGCGCAGCCCCACGTCGATCTCGATGGCGAGCTTGAGCGTGACCTGGAGGTCGTTCGCCAGCCCGGCGAGGCTCTGCAGCCGATCGAGGTTGTCGGCGATGAAGGTCACTTGCTTGGCGATCGTCGCCCAGTTGGCCTTGGGCTGCGTGGCGAAGAAGCTGCCGATCGCTTCCTTGAGGTGTGACTTGCCGACGAGCACGTCCGCGTTCGGGAACGTCGACAAGACGCCAGGCAGAAACGGCAGGTGGAGCACGAGGAACTTCTGGCTGCCGCTCTTCTGCTGCACGTACGAGAGCAGATCGAGCGAAGGCAGAGACTTCTCGACGATGCGAAAGCGCCCGGGCTGCGCCTTGGAGACGATCTCCGCGATGTTCGCGTCGAGCCGGTCCATGTCGATGAGCACCTGCGGCGTGCCGAGACCGGCCGCGGCCAGGTCGCTCGCCACCTGCTGGAAGTAGGCCGCGGTCGGGTACGGTAGATCCGGAACCGACGTGGGCGTGGTGGGAGGCAGCGGGCAGCCCGCGTCGTCGGTGGCCCCCGCCACCGACTGGCCGCAGCCGAGGACGGCCACGGCGGAGCCGGCGGCGAAGGACCTGATGAAGTCACGACGATTGACGCTCATGGGCGCAGTCTCCTCGGAGCCGGCTACTTGGTTCGCTTGAGCGTCAGCGTGGTCGGCGCCGGGTCGGCCCCGACGATCTGGTTGTCGATGGCGATCGTCAGCGTGTCGCCGGCGATCTTGTAGCCGTCGGTCTGCGGCGTCTGGAAGCAGACGGTGGCGCCCGCGAGCGCGTTCATCGTGACGCACTGGCTGCCGTCGGGTCCTACGTTCGCCGTGTCGCCCGAGCCCGGGGCGATCGTGAACCCGGTGAAATTCAGCGTCAGCTCGCCGCCGCCGTTCGTGTACGTGCCCTTGGCTTCGAGCGTGTCGGTCAGGCCCTGGAACGAGAGGTCCATCGTGAGGGTGAAGGCCGCCGGCGAGACGGCGTCGTCGAACACCAACGTCGCGTTGTCGCTGAGGTTGCCGCCACCGAGCGCCGCCGGGATCGTGATCGTTCCGTCGGGCTGGTTCCACGTCCCCGTGACCGGATCTCCGCCGCCGCAGGCGACGGCGAGAAGAGCGAAGGACGAAGCCACCACGATGCTGCGCGTCTTGAATGAGTGCATGTTGAATCCCCTTTCGAGGACCGCATCGCAACTCGCGTGCCGCGCCGAGTTTCTCGCTTCGGAGCTGGTCTCCGTGGGGGTCGTCGTGCAGCGAGCTTCACAAGCGGCTGCTGCAGCCTGCACACGCCGCCGCGAGCGCGGTCGTTCGACTCACTCGACCGGGAGCTTCTTCGCCGTCCACTCGCGCCACCCGCCGGCCATCGACCTGACGTTGGTGTAGCCCATTCGCTGGAGGCTCTCGCCGGCCAGCAGCGATCGCGAACCGCCGCCGCAGTAGAGGACGATCTCCGTCGCCGTGTCGGGGAAGAGCTGCTCCACCTTGTGCTCCAGGATCCCGCGCCCGATGGCGTGCGCTCCCTTGATGCGGCCGAGGGCCACCTCGCTCTCCTCGCGCACGTCGATGAGCACGAGGGCGTCGGCGCGCCCGAGCCTCGCGGCGATCTCGTCCGTCGACACCTCCCAGACGCGCTCCCTCACCGCTTCGCACAGCTTCATGAACCGGGATTGAGTCATGGACGCCGCCTCCCGCGCGCGAGCCCCCAATGTCGCCGACGGCGGTCGGGCGCGCCTAGTGCAAAAAACACGCAGCAAGCCGCTGTACCGGAGACCCTGCGTGATGCGATAGCCTCGCCCGCGTGGAGCAACACACCGCGACCATCGCCCTGAAGTTGCGTGACCGCGCCGCCGCGAAGCGTGCGATCGAGGAGCTCGCCCGGGAGCGTGACGGACAGAAGGGGCCCAGGCTCTTCGGCGGGCTCGACGTCCATTTCGCCCGCGTGGCGCTCCTCGAGGAGCCGGGCGGCGTTCCGTATGCGTCGTGGATGATCCTCGAGACCAACTTCGACTCCGAGCACGCCGACCGCGACGCCGCCGTTCGCGAGCACCTTCATCGCCTCGCGACGAAGCGCAAGGCGGAGCTCGCCGCTCTCGTCGCCGCGACCGAGGGCACCGGGGCGACTTCGGCCGACGCGATCCACGATCTGTTCCTGCGAAAGACGGCCCGGTCGACGGCGGAGTACCAGGGCCACACGCACCGCGATCTCCGGCGCATCGAGCTCGAAGGGCAAGTCCGTCGCGAGGCGCTCGCGTTCGCCGCGACCTTGCCCCGCGACACGAAGGCCCACGACGTCCACCGCCTCGTCCGCGGGTACATCGCCAAGCTCCACATCCGCGGGCTCGACCTCGACGCGCCCGCGCCGCCGCGGCCGGACCCGGCGGTGCGCGCGCAGAAGCTCCGCGAGACCGTGAGGCCCTGGCTGACGCACGCCCCGCTCCTCTTCGGCAGCGTCCTGCCCGTCGTGCTCTCGACCTTCGCCGAGCTCTTCTCGCCTCAGTTCGATCTCCAGGCGCGCGCCGAAGAGCGCGGCCCGGACGCGGAGGCGCTCCTTCGCTCGTGCGCCAGCACCGAGGACCACGGCGCTCACAACGCCCTCACGCACGTCGTGCCGCTCAAGCCCGGATGGATCCGCGCGCGCGCCCTCGCGGGGCTCCACCGCTACCTCGCGGGCGTCGCGCGCGACCACTTCGACGAGATCGGCATGCTCGGCGGGATCCCGAGCATCCACTTCGCCAAGTGGGTGCTCATCGACGAAGGGCGCCGCTTGCTCTTCATGAGCAACTACGACGGCAACTGGGAGAGCTACCTCGGCGACTTCGTGGACGGCGCCGCGGCAGGCCTGAACGCGGCGTGGACGTGTACGGAGGAGTACCCGAACACGATCGGGACGTTCTGGGGCGGCGCCAACGACGAGGAGCGCTTCAAGGCGTGGGCCCGCTCGAAGCAGCGACCGACCCAGCTCTTCTACACGGCCTATCCGGCGTCGAGCGTGGCGACGATCAACAACGCGACGTGGCTGCGCGCCGGCCTGCACGAAGCGAAGCTCTCGGGACCGGCGCTCGAAGAGTGGAGGCGGAGGCTGACGTGAACGAAGAGCTCGAGCTTCACGAGATTCAAGGGCTCGTCCTGAGCAGCTACGGCGACCGGCCTGCCGCGGCCTACGCGATCTTCCACGTCGACGATCGCGCGCGAGCGCAGGAGTGGCTCGGGCGGATGCTCCAGGGCGACCGGTTCCAGTTCGCCGATTTTCTGTCGTCGCCGCGAAGCCACGAGCCGAAGCTCCACGCGACCGCGCTGAACGTCGCCTTCACGCACGCGGGCCTGGAGGCGATGGGCCTGCCGCCCGAGGCGCTCGCAGGGTTCAGCGACTCGTTCCAGGAGGGCATGGACACTCCGGCGCGCGCGCGGCAGCTCGGAGACGATCACGAGAGCGCGCCCGGCCGGTGGCGCTGGGGAAGCGCGGGCGGCAAGGACGCCGTCCACGGTGTCCTCGCGGCGTTCGGCGGGACGGGCGAGGGCTCGCCGGGCGACGTCGGCGCGCTCACCGAGCTCCTCGCGTCCGAGCTCACGCACGACAACGGTCTGCGCGCCATCGTCGTGCTGCCCGCGCTCAATCTCCCGAGCGACGGCGCCGAGCACTTCGGTTTTCGCGACGGCATCTCGAACCCCGCCGTCCGCGGCACGCCGCACGCGCAAAAGACGACCGACGTGCTCGCCCCGGGCGAGTTCTTGCTCGGCTATCCCAACGGTTACGGTAAGCTCGGGCTGACGCCGCGCGTCCGCGCCGAGCGTGATCCGGACGCGCTGCTCGCCGACGACGGGAGCCGCACGCGCGACTTCGGGCGCAACGGGAGCTTCCTCGTCTTTCGGCAGCTCGAGCAGAAGGTCGAGCTCTTCGAGGAGTTCACCAAGGCGAAGGCGGAGGCCCTCGGCGTCACGCCCGATTGGGTCGGCGCGAAGCTCGTCGGCCGCTGGAAGAACGGCGTACCCCTCACCCTCGACCCCGAGGGAAAAGACCCGCGGCCGCTCGACGCACCGACCCACTTCCTCTACTCGGACCACGGCGACGCGACCGGCGCGCGCTGCCCGATCGGCTCGCACGTCCGCCGGACCAACCCGCGCGACACGACGCTCCCCGAGCCGCACGACGAGGCGCTCAGCGGCGATCCTCGCGACCCGCAGACGCGCGAGACCCGACTCCGGCTCACGAACCGCCGCAGTCTGCTCCGCCGCGGGCGCATCTACCAGGACACGGCGACGGGCGAGAAGGGGCTCTTCTTCCTGTGCTTCAACGGCAACCTCCGCCGCCAGTTCGAGTTCGTGCAGTCGATGTGGGCGGGCAACCCGAACTTTGCCGGCCTCGAGCGCGATCCCGATCCGCTCCTCGGCGTGGGGCGAAGGTATCCGTACGCGGCCAGCCAGTTCACGGTG
>DATIQP010000843.1:0-2532 GCA_035470765.1 Polyangiaceae bacterium
GATGAACGTCTGCGTGCAGTCGCCGTGCGTGGACTCGTGGTCGATGATCTCGCGGATGAGGCGCGCCTTCACGTCGGCGGCGCAGACCACGCTGTTCTTCACCTCGTTCGCGAGGAGCATGCCCGACGGCGAGGTGGGCCACGCGTCCTTGGACGACGCACCCGCCGGCTTGGGCGGCGCCTTGTAGTGCGACGGCTTGGTCTTCGTCACGTCGTGGAAGCCCGTCGTCTCCACGCGACGACCGCCCCCGTGGCAGCTCGGGCACGTCGTCGTGCTCCCGAACGCGTTCGCAATCCGCCCATCGCCCCCGCAGATGCTGCAGAGCTCGCTTTGTTGGTTCATCTCCAAAGCGTACGCGTTTCTTCGATCAGAAGCACATGGCTCGACGTCAAGCCGAGCGCTTCTGCTGGCGCGCCGCGAAGTGGGCGGCGAGGTCCGCAACGGCCGCGTCGAGCGCCTCGGTGCTCGCCTCGGGCCCGCAGAGCCCCCGCACGTGCGGCGCGAGCCACTTCACCCCATCCGGGATCGAGCCGAAGACTTTCACCGGGTGCGGTGCGGGGACGAGCATCTGCATCCCGGTGAGCACGCTGCGGTGCAGGGCGCCGGTCAGGCCTTGAGCGAGGATGACCGTCGCCGACGCGGCGCGGTCCTTTTCCCAGCGCTTGATGATCTGGGTCATCTTCGTGCGCTCCTCGGTCGTCATCTTCGCGTCGCTCGGGAAGATGACGACCATCTCGACGAGCTTGCCGCGGACCTTGTCGCGCCACACCTCGCCGCGCCGCTCGATCTCCTCCATGTCCGCGACGGTGACCTTGCCCTCGAAGAGGTGAACGCCGAATCGCCTCCACAGCCCGGTCACGAGACTGGGCAGCTCGATAATCGGCTCGAATCGCATTCAGTGCGCTCCGTGCCTCTTGCCCTTGCCCGCGTCTTTCTTGCCCGCGTCGTGGCCCCCGTGGCCCGCGTCCTTGCCTGCGTCGTGACCTGCGTCTCTGCCCGCATCGTGGCCCGCGTCCTTGCCCGCGTCGTGACCTGCGTCGACCGCCGGCATCGGGGCGGCGGCGCTCACGTCCGGCGTAGCGTCCTCTTCTTCCTCCTCTCCACCGGCGACCGCGTCGGCGGCTTGCGGCTCAGCCTCGACCGCGACGTCGAACGCCGGCCCCGCATCGGCGCCGGGGCCGCAGCCTCGCACGGCCTTCACGAGGCCGGCCACACCCGCCCCGAGGAGGAGCACGACGCCGCCGAGCGCGATCCATCGCGCGTTGCGCCGCTTCGATGGCGGCAGCGGCACGGGCGGGGGTGGAGGGAAAGGTGGCGGCGGGGCAACGGGCGCGGGAGGGGCCGCAGGCGGTGGCGCGGGCGAGGGCACGGGCGGAGGGGGAGGCTCGGCGGCTTCGGCCTGCAGCGGCATCGGAACGACGTCGGTGATGTCTTCGACGACCGGGACGCCCTCCGCGGCCGTGTCGTGGCCTTCCTCGGCGGCCTCGGCCGACGTCTTCGGCTCCTCCGCGACGATCGGCTCCTCCGGGACCTCCGGAGAGAACGACGGAGACGAAGCAGCGGGAGGAGGCGCCACGCCAACCATCGTCTTCGACCGCGCCCGAGCCACCGACGGGCTGCTCATCCGGTCGATCGCGTCGAGCTTCTGGGCGGGCACGTCGACGAAGGCGACTCCCATGCCCGCGGGGAGATCGTTGATGGCCTTCTCGCGCAGCCACACGACGCGCGCCTTGCCCGTGATCGCGTCGAACATGCCGGGGAGCCGGAACTCGAGCTCGAAGAGCTCGCCCACCGGGAGCTTCGATTGGGTGGCGACGAAGCACCCGCTGCGGCTGATGTCTCGCAGCCAACCGCGAAGGGGTGCGCCTCCGCCGGTGGTGAACGTCACCGACGCCGAAATCCGCTTCCGCGCGTGGACCCGCCGCTCTTCGGTCATCGGGCTCGCAACGTCGGTCGAAGGGTAAGGTCAGTCACGAAGGGAGCTCCGTCAACGCGTGGGTCGGACGACGCAGTTGTCCATCTTACGCGCGTTTCCGATTTTCTTCAGCGCCGGAAATGCAGCAATGGACGAGCGCCTAGAGGGCGCGTCGCACCGTCGCGACGAGCTCGTCGATGTCGAACGGCTTCGCGAGCCAGCTCACGGCGCCGACCTCTGCGGCGGTCTGAGCCGCCGCGTTCCTCCGCGACACCGACTACCTCGTCCTCGAGGCGGACACCGAGATCGGCGGCTACTGCAAGACGGTGAAGAAGGAGGGGTTCGTCTGGGACTACTCCGGGCACTTCTTCCACTTCAAGCACCCCGAGATCGAGACGTGGCTCCGCGACCACATGCCGGGGCAGGACATCCGGAAGATCGACCGCAAGTCGTTCATCGACTTCAAGGGGCACTCGGTCGATTTCCCGTTCCAGAAGAACATCCACCAGCTCCCGCAGCAGGACTTCATCGACTGCCTCTACGACCTCTACCTCGCGCGCGCGCCGAAGGAGCTTCTCGGGCCGGCGGTCGCCGCGGTCACCGCGAAGGAGCCGGCC
>DATIQP010000844.1:0-4982 GCA_035470765.1 Polyangiaceae bacterium
GTCGTCGTGGGCATGGCGCAGAACCCCCACGTCAAGAACGTGCGCAAGGCGCTGGCGAAGGCCGGCATCGAGTTCAAGTACGTCGAGTACGGCAGCTACCTCTCGAAGTGGAAGGAGCGGCTCGCGATCAAGCTGTGGAGCGGATGGCCGACCTTCCCCCAGGTGTTCGTGAAGGGCGTGCTGCTCGGCGGCGAGGATCTGACGCTCGCGGCGATCAGCGACGGGAGCCTGGCCCGCACGCTGTCGGCTTAGGCGATTCAGCCGTCGAGCGCGGCGCCGAGAGCGCGCAGGAGCGTCGCGCCGTCGCCCTGGTAGGCGCTCCCGTGCATGCACGCGAGCGTCGTGGGCGAGGCCGCTGCCAGCCGCTCGATCATCGCGCGCGTGTTCCTCGAGTGAGAAAAATAGTCCATCTGTTTGCGGAACGCTTCGCTCGTCGGGAGGATGTCGTCCGAGGTCGTGAGCGCGGTTGCGCCGCCGCCCGGTTGGGTGAAGAGGTCGCCGCACAAGAGCGTGCGCGTGGCCTCTTCCAGCAGGTACCCGCACTCCCACGCGTGGGGCAGATGCGGCATGTCGAACCAGCGAAGCCGATGGCGCCCGATCACCAGCACCTCTCCGTCGACGAGCGTGCGTGGCGGCCGATCGAACGTGTCGGCATTGATCATGGTGTTGATGGTGCCGCAGACGGGCTCGGCCTCCGGGGCGAGCTCGAGCCACGGGTTGAGCGAGCCGCACTCGTCCGACTCGAAGTGGGAGAAGGCGATGAACCGCAGCTTGCTGGGCGCGACGACGCGTGTCAGCGCCTCACGCACCGACGGAAAGAGACGCTTGGGACCGGTGTGGAACAAGAGCGGCTGGTCGTCGACGATCAGGTACTGATTGAACGAGAACTCGAAGTCTCCGCCCGGAACGGTGACCGGCGTATTGATCCGATAGATGCCGTCGCCGATCTGGTCTACGCGCGTGTCTGTCATGGTCGCCTCCGCCTGGTGATGGTCATCAGCTTGTGCGCTTCTCGGGCGTCACGCTCGCATGCAGTTTCTGCGTCCCTCCTGCCCTCGCGTATACTGAGCGGCGGAATCCCGTGCCGAGCGAATCAAGAGCCCAGCGCCTCAGCCTCGCCGGAGCCGTGCTCTCCGCCGTCGCCGCGTCGTCGTGCTGCCTCGGTCCTCTGCTGCTCGCCGCGCTCGGCGTCGGCGGGGCCGGGGCGTTCGCGACGCTGGCCGCCTTCCGCCCGTACATCCTGGGCGTGACCGCGGCCCTGCTCGCCGCGGGCTTCTATCTCACCTACCGGAGACCGCGCGCCGCGAGCGCCGACGCGTGCGGCTGCGAGCGACGCACCACGAGGCGCGCGGGCAGGGTCGGCCTGTGGCTCGCCGCCGCGCTGGTCCTGCTCTTCGCCGCCTCGCCGACGCTGCTCGCGCGAGCTCTCGATCGTCCGGCGAAGGCGGCGCCCTCGGGCGTGAGGACCGAGACGGTGACCTTCGACGTCAAGGGCATCGACTGCGAAGCGTGCGCCGTCCCCTTGCGACGCGCGCTGGCAAAGGTCGGCGGCTTCCACGCGCTCTCCCTCGATGTGCCGGGCCAGACGGCGGCGGTCCTCTACGAGCCCGCGCCCGGGCGCCTCGAGGCGTACGTCGCCGCGATCGACGAGCTCGGCTACGAGGCCGCTGTCCGCGGCGCGGCGACTCGCTAGGCGCGCCGCGCGACTCGGCGCCTGCTCAGCAGCAGGGCCGCCGCCACGAGCCACGCCGCGTCCGGCGGGCCGCCGGTGCTCGAGCAGCCCTGGCTGCCCGGAGCGGCGATCGGCGCACCCGCGTCGTTGCCCGCGGCGGGCGGCGGCGGCTCGGAGCTGCCCGCGTCGCTCTGCGCGGCGGCGTCGCTGCCGGCGTCCTTGGGCGGGGGCGGCGCGCCGGCGTCGCTCGGCTGCGCGTCGCACGTCGAGCCCTTGGCGAAACCGCCGACCGGCGACTTCACGAGGCGCTTCTCCGTCTCGGTGCCGTACGCGCCGTCCTCGACGAGGAGATCGCTGGGGTGGTTCAGGTTCCAGAGCTTCTGGAAGGCGAGCACCGAGAGCGAGCGGATGTCGGTGCCGCCCGCGACGTAGGTGTAGTGGGCTGGATCGCTCGATCCGAGCCACTGCCAGCCATGGTTCTGCAGGTAAGGCCGCCAGCCCGCCGAGTCCTCGACGTCCATCGCGAGGCCCGACTCGTGGTTGCTCTGGCCCGGCGCGGCCGCGAGCGGGATGCCGCAGCGACCCTGCAGGTACCACTGATAGAGCAGGTACTGCTGCGGCAGCGTGCGCAGCGCGGAGTCGATGGTGAGCGTGGTGCCGCGCGCGGCGACGACCTTGGAGAGCGTGTCGGCCGCGGGCTGCTGCAGGTAGGGAAAGACCGCGGAGCCGAGCGAGACCTTCGACACGTTCGCGATCGACTCCAGGGTGTTGGGCTTCAGGCACTGGATCTCGTCGACGAGCTGCTGGGAGAGGCCGTGGACCGAGAGCGTGGTGCAGCTCGTGGAGACGGCGAGCGAGACGGGATCGGTGGCGGTGAGCTCGGCGGACTCCTGGTCGACGGGCTCGGGGCCGTCGGTGTCGTAAGGGTTCGGCGCGGCCGAGCAGGCCAGCGCGAACGCCGTCGTCGCGAGCAGGAGTCGTCGCATCCCCCCCGGAACGTGCACCGAACGTGCCGACGCGAACGCCCGCATTTCGGCGTGGAGCTCGCGCGCTGTCGCGTCCTCGTCGCGATGGGTCGCGAATTCACCCGACGCGCAGCGCGAGGGAGGGGATGAAAGGCGTACTCTCCACCTGATGCCTCTGTTCCCCACCTCCGGGCCGCGGCCCACCTCCTCGGAGGCCGAGCGCGCCTTCTTCCGCGCGCTCATCGCCGGGCTGCCGAAGGGCTGGACGGCGTGGCACTCGCTGCGCGTCCGCTCGGGTCCGGTGTTCGAGGGCGAAGGGGACTTCGTCTTCGCGATCCCCGATCGCGCGATCCTGATCGTGGAGATCAAGGGCGGCGCGATCGAGTGCCGCGACGGGCACTGGCTCCAGAACGGCGAGGCCATGAAACAGGCTCCGCGCGATCAGGCACACAGGCTGCGGCGCATCCTCGAGAAGAAGCTCGAAGAGACGTTCGCGGGCGCGCGGCCGCCCATCCTCATCGCGACCGCGTTCCCGCAGACACCGTTTCAGCTCCCGCCCTCGCACGGCGATCTCGGCGACGCGGTGCTCGGCCAGCAAGACCTTCCCTGGATCGGGCAGGCGCTCGAGGCGCTGGTGGACCGGCAGCTCGGACGCGCGGCGCCGGTGAAGGACCACGGGTGGTCGAGCGTGCTGCACAAGCTCTGGGGCGAGACGTGGGTGCCGCGCATCTCGCTCGGCACGCGCATCGAGCTGCGCGACCGCGAGCTGTTGCCGCTCGACGAGAGCCAGCTCCGGGTGCTCGAGATGCTCGATCACAGCAACCGGCTGCTCGTGACGGGCGGCCCCGGCACGGGCAAGACGCTGCTCGCGCGGTCGCTGTGCGAGCGGCGCGCGCCGGCGCTGTACTTGTGCTGGACGCGCGCGCTCGCGGCCGCGATCCGCGCGTCGGGCGTCGCGGAGGCGTGGCCGGTGCGCGAGTACGCGGCGCGGCTGCTCGCGCAGGCCGGGGTGCCGGTCGCGGGCGGCGCGCCGAGCGACGCGTGGTCGAACGAGACGTGGGAGAACATCGCGCTGCAAGCCGCGGTCGACGCCCTGCCCGAAGAGCGCGCGCACCGCATCGTGGTCGTCGACGAGGCGCAGGACTTCACCGAGAGCGAGTGGGAGCTCACCAAGGCGCTCGCGGGCAAGGGGCCGCTCTGGGCGTTCGGCGACGACGGGCAGTCGTTCTGGACCGACCGCAAGATCCCCGGCGACCTCTTCCCGGCGCAGTGGGAGCTCAAGGACCGCTATCGCTGCCCCGAGCCGCTCGCCAGGTTCGCCGATCGCTATCGCCCGGACGCGAGCGGCGCGGCGCCGCCGTCGCGCTTCCCGGAGCTGCGCGTCGTCACCGTCGAGGACGGCGCCTCGCTGCTCGATCGCGTCAAGCGCGAGGTGCGTCACGCGCTGCGCGACGGCGCGCGCCCGGGCGACGTCGCCGTGCTGTCGCTGCGCGGGCAGCTCAAGAGCGCGCTCTCGAAGGACGGCGCGTGGGGCGACACGAAGGTCGTGCACGCCGACGATCCCGCCGCCGGCGACCACGTCATCGCGGACACGTTCCTGCGGTTCAAGGGCCTCGAGAGGCCGGTGATCCTCGTGACCGAGCTGTCCGCCGGCGAGCGCTACGCGGTGCGCATGCACGTGGCGCTCACGCGCGCGACCCTCTCGGCCATCGTCGTCGGCACGCGCGCCGAGATCGAGGCCGACCCGAACCTCGAGGCGCTGGCGGCCTCCTCATGACACGACCCATGCTCCGCCCGATCCCGAAGTCTCGACGCGGACCGCCTCAAGGCGCGACGGGGAGCGAGAAGCGGAACGTCGCGCCCTGACCCTCGACGCTCTCGACGGCGATCGTGCCGCCGTGGGCCTCCACGATCCCCTTCGCGATGGCCAGACCGAGCCCGGCCCCGGCCCGCTGCGCGTGCACGCCCTGCCAGAACCGATCGAAGACGTGCGCCTGCTCCTCCTCGCCGATGCCCGGGCCCGTGTCCGACACCGCGACGTGGAGCGATGATTCGTCGCACCGGCACTCGACGCGGACGCAGCCGCCCTCCGGCGTGAACTTCACCGCGTTGCCGAGCAGGTTGGTGAGCACCTGGAGGATCCGGTTTCGGTCGACGCTCACCGGATGCGGCTCGCCGGCGAGCGAGATCTCGAGCTTCAGGGCGCGCTCGTCCGCGAGCGGGCGTTGCAGCGCCACCGCCTCCTCGACGATGGCGCGCACCGACTCGGGGGACTTGTCGATCGGTAGCTTGCCCGCCTCGAGCGCCGCGACGGTGAGCAGATCGCTGATGAGCGACAGCGCGTA
>DATIQP010000845.1:0-4397 GCA_035470765.1 Polyangiaceae bacterium
GGCACGGTGCTGGCGAACGAGGAGGTCATCGACGGCAAGAGCGAGCGCGGGGGCTTCCCGGTCGAGCGGTTGCCGCTGAGGCAGTGGCTCCTCCGCATCACGGAGTACGCCGACCGGCTCGACGCGGATCTGGAGGGGCTCGACTGGCCGGAGACCAAGGACAAACAGCACTACTGGATCGGCCGGAGCGAGGGCGCGCTGGTCGACTTCGCCGTCGACGGGGCGCCCGACGCGAAGATCACGGTCTTCACGACGCGCGTCGATACACTCCCCGGCGCGACCTACGTCGTCGTCGCCCCCGAGCACGCCATCGTCGAGCGCATCACCGCGCCGGCGCAGCGCGAGGCGGTGGCGGCCTACGTGCAGGCGACTCGCAGCAAGAGCGACATGGATCGCTCCGACGTGAAGAAGGAGAAGACGGGCGTCGCGCTCGGCACCTTCGCGATCAACCCGGTCAACGGGGACAAGATCCCGCTCTTCATTGCGGACTACGTCATTGCGAGCTACGGCACGGGCGCGGTGATGGCGGTCCCCGCGCACGACGAGCGGGATCACGCGTTCGCCGAGAAGTACGGGCTGCCGATCGTCCAGGTCGTGGCGCCGAAGGACGGGCACGCGATCGACGTGCAGAAAGAGGCCTACACGGACGACGGCGTCGCGTTTCGTTGCCGCGCGGAGGTCTCCATCGCCGACGGCACGCCGAGCGCCGAGGTGCGCAAGCTGGTGACCGCGTGGCTCGCGTCCAAGGGGCAGGGGAGCGGCAAGGTCACGTATCGCCTGCACGACTGGGTCTTCTCGCGGCAGCGCTACTGGGGCGAGCCGTTCCCGATCTACTTCCCCGTGGAGTGCGAGGGGGACCCGCGCCAGAAGGGTGTAAAATACACGATTCGCTACGAACAACCGATCGCGGTGGACGAGTCGGAGCTGCCGCTCCGCCTGCCGGATCTGGAGGACTTCAAGCCGAGCGGGGATCCCGAGGGACCGCTCGCGCGCGCGATCGACTGGCGCTTCTTCCAGAAGGACGGCAAGTGGTACGCGCGCGAGACGAACACGATGCCGCAGTGGGCCGGCTCCTGCTGGTACTACCTGCGCTACCTCGATCCGAAGAACGAGGAGCGCATCTTCTCGCAGCAGGCCTACGACGACTGGATGCCGGTCGACCTGTACGTCGGCGGCGCCGAGCACGCCGTCTTGCACCTTCTCTACGCGCGCTTCTGGCACAAGGTGCTCTTCGACGCGGGAGTCGTGAAGCACCGCGAGCCGTTCCTGAAGCTCGTTCACCAGGGCATGATCCTGGGCGAGAACAACGAGAAGATGGCGAAGTCGCGTGGCAACGTCATCAACCCGGACGACGTGGTCCGCTCGCACGGGGCCGACTCGCTGCGCGTCTACGAGATGTTCATGGGCCCGCTCGAGAGCGTGAAGCCGTGGCAGACGAGCGGCATCGAGGGGGCTCGCCGCTTCCTCGATCGCGCGTATCTGGCTCTCACCGGGCCCATCTCGGAGACGTGCGACGACGAGACGAGGCGCCTGCTGCACAAGACGATCAAGAAGGTGGGCGAGGACATCGAGGCGCTGCGGTTCAACACCGCCGTGAGCGCGATGATGATCCTGGTGAACCGCCTGCGAGAGCTCGAGAGCGTGCCTCGCGAGGCGGCGAACGCGTTCGCGCTCATCCTGTCGCCGTTCGCGCCGCACCTCGGCGAGGAGCTCTGGCGGCGGCTCGGGCACTCGGAGTCGCTGGCCCACGAGCCGTGGCCGGCGTTCGATCCCTCGCTCGTCACGGACGACGTCGTCGAGATCGGCGTGCAGGTGAACGGCAAGGTGCGCGGCGTCGTGAAGCTCGCGAAGACCGCGGACGAGGCGACGGCGCGCGCCGAAGCGATGAAGGACCCGAAGATCGCTGCGCACGTCGAGGGCAAGACGGTGAAGAAGGTCATCTACGTGCCCGGCAAGATCCTCAACTTCATCGTCGGGTGATGGCGAACGGCTCCGCGGCAGATCTCGCCCGAGCGGCTTTGGGCCACCCCGGGCTAAAGCCCGGGGCAGGCGAAGACTCCGATGAGGGAGCGCACTTCAAGTCCGCCGATGGCGGACTCCCCACTCTGGAAGCCCGCCACCGGCGGGCTTTGAACTGGATATTTCCCCGAGCCTTTTTTGCCCGCCCCGGACTTCAGTCCGGGGTGGCCCTACTCTTCTGCCTGGTGCTCGCCGCGTGCGGCTACCAACCGCTCTACGCGACGCCCGCGGGCGAGGCGTTCCACGTCCACCTCGCGAAGAACCAGGTCGCGAGCGCCATGGTGGCCGAGGAGGTGGTGCGGGGCGCGCGCGAGGCACTGGTCAAGGACGGCGCGCTCGCGTCGGGCGAGGGGTATCCGAGGCTGGAGATCGAGGTCCTGCGCGCCGACGAGAGCAGCGAGGGGATCGTGCGCGAGCCGGGCGACGTCCCCGCGGCGCGTGCGAGCGACCTCGCGGTCATCGCGCGCGCGTACGTCGTGCGCCACGCGGGGGCGCCACCCGAGCTCGACACGGGCGACGTGCGCGCGCAGGAGATGGTCGGCGCGCCCACCGATTCGAGCCGCGAGGCGTGGCAGCGTGAGGATTCCCTTCGCGCGGTCGCCCGCCGGCTCGGCAGTAAGCTCGCGCTGCGCGTCCTGGGACACCCCAGCAGCGGAGAACCCGCAGGTTCCGAGGCATTGAGCCCCCCCTGAGGAGGCGGCACCCCGCTACGCGCGGGCACGTGATACCTTCTCGGCGGCAATGAAGGTCATCGTCGGATGCGCGGGGTTTCCGGTCCCCGCTACGCGGTACTTCAAGGAGTTCCTCTTCGTGGAAATCCAGGAGACGCACGTGGCCATCCCGGGGATGGGCACGGTCCGCCGATGGCGGCGCGAAGCGCCGGGCGATTTTCATTTTGCGATGCTCGCTCCCCGCGAGATCGGCCAGGAGGGCTTTCGCGCGGGCAAGGTCACGGAGACGGCGCTCAAGAACCTCGCCGACGTGAACAAGGAGCTCTCCGCAAAGGAGGCCGTCTTCGTCTCGCCGCCGGAGTTCGCCGCGACGCGCCCCAACAAAGCCGCGGTGAAGGAGTTCCTGCAGGCGGTCCGCAAGAAGTTCGATCGCGTGGTATGGGAGGCACCGGCCTCTTGGGACGCCGGCGAGGCCGAGGAGATCGCGGAGGGCGCCCGTGCGATCGCCGCGCGCGATCCGCTCAAGAGCGGACTGTCGAAGCTCCCCGTCGCGTACTACCGAATGCCCGGCCCCGCCGGGCACAAGAGCCGCTACGAGGATCCCGCAATCGACAAACTAGCCGATCTGCACCGCGCGGCGACTCACGACGAGGTGACGTACGTCTTCTCGAACGTGGACATGTTCGCGGACGCGAAACGCTTCCGGAAAGCCGCCAAGCTCTAGATCCTTCGTCAGTGGTCCAGATACCACGGGTAACAGAGCGTGGCTTGGTCGCCGAAGGTTCGACGAAAATTGGCGAGCAGGCCCTCCATGGCGTCGCGCGCGACGAAGTCGTGCGACTTCGGCCCACGGCGTATGGCTTCAGCCACCATCCGGAAAGGAAGGCGCCGGCCGCACACTCGTCTGGCCGTCCGCCGAAGTAGCGCTCTGCCTGCGTCCGTCAGCGCGATGCGTCGCGTGCGACGTCGCGCATCGCGACTGATCCACCCGAGTCGCTCGAGCGAGCGCAACATCCGGCTGACCGTCGAGCGCGCCACGCCGAGCTCACGCCTCAACTCGTTTTGGTCGATCGAGAGATGGTTTCCGACGGCGAACAGCATGTCGAAGCGCGCCGGCGTCAGCCCAAAGGGCGCCAACACTTTGTGCTCAAACCGAATCGCAGCCTGGTCCGCCCGCTTCACCCCAAAGAGAATGGCATCCATTCCCGGCCCCAGTGCACCTCCCATGCCCAACCTCGTCCGCGGCTCATGCCCCCGAGAACACCCGGTTTGTTAGCAAGCTAACGAGTGGCCCCTCGTGGGGCGGGGTGGCGCGGGACAGGGGCTAGGGCCAGAGGGCCAGCTGAAGGGCGGATGGCGCGGCCGATCGGCTAGGCCGCTGCGGCGCTCGCGGGCTCCGCCTTCTTCTGCTTCTTCTTTCGCTTCACGAACGCGGCCGCCACCGCGAGGCCGCTGACCAGCCACACCGGCGTATCCCCCACGGTCTCGTAGATGGTGGACGAGCGCATCCAGTGGACGATCGCGTCGCCGTGCTCTTCGTCGAATGGCTTGGAATGGACCATGACGCGCCCCACCGGATCGATGATCGCCGAGACACCGCTGTTGGTCGCGCGCACGAAGTAGCGGTGGTGCTCGACGGCGCGGAACTGCGACAGCGCGAGATGCTCCCACGGCTCGCTCGTGTCGCCGAACCAGGCGTCGTTCGTC
>DATIQP010000846.1:0-2801 GCA_035470765.1 Polyangiaceae bacterium
AGGAACGCGTTGGCGCCGACCTCCTCCGCGTTGGCCATCTCCTCGGGGTAGTCGGAGTCGTTGGTCACCAGGATCGGAACGGCCACGAGGCCGCGCGGGCCGCGGATGTACTCGCAGAGCTCGTAGCCCGACTCGGTCGGAAGGCCGAGGTCGACGCACACGAGATCCGGCTCGGCCCGTACCAGGTGCTCCACCGCAGAGCCGTAGTGCCGCGCGCAGATCACCTCGAACCCCATCTTCGAGAGCTGTGCGCTCATCGCTTTCTGCTGGTCCGGATCGTCTTCCACCACGAGCACCACCCGCTTGTTCACGACACGCTCCTTTCCGTTAGCTGGCCCCACGACCCGTGAGCACGACGGGGAAAGTCTTCAGAATCAGCTGGAAGTCCCTGACCAGGCTCCAGTGGTCGATGTACTGCATGTCGAGCAGCATCCAGTCGACGAACGAGATCTGGTTGCGCCCGCTAACCTGCCAGACGCAGGTCAAGCCCGGCCTGACCGAGAGGCGGCGACGCTGCCACGCCTCGTAACGCGCCACCTCGTTCGGCAGCGGCGGACGCGGACCGACGATGGACATGTCGCCGCGCAGGACGTTCACGATCTGCGGCAGCTCGTCGATGCTGAACTTGCGGATGAAGCGTCCGATGCGCGTGATGCGCGGGTCGTGCTTCATCTTGAAGACCGGGCCGCTCTGCTCGTTGAGGGCGAGCAGCTGGGCCTTGAGCGCCTCCGCGTTGACCACCATCGAACGGAACTTGAGCATGTTGAAGGAGCGGCCGTGCAGGCCGACACGCTGCTGGCGGAAGAGGATCGGCCCCCGATCGGTGAGCTTGATGATCGCGGCCACGCCCAGGAGCAGCGGCGACAGCAGCACCAGCGCGACGGCGGACAGGGCGATGTCGAACGCGCGCTTCATTGCGAGCTGGAACGGTTTGTTCTGGAAGGACAGGAAGTGCGTGTAGCCGTCGCGGACGGCGCTCTCGTTGGCGGGCTTGGCGCGCGTCAGCCGGAAGGAGCATGAAGGCAGCGCGAAGGGCACGCCGAACTTCTCGCACGTGCAGATCGCTTGCTGGACCTCACGCTGGCGCTCGCTCGCCGTCGTCGCGAAGTACACCTCGTCGACCACGTGCTGCTTGAGCGTCTCCTCGAGGCGGGCGACGCTGTCGAGAACCGGCGCGCGAAGGCGGGCGTGCGACACCTCGCCCTCGAAGGCGAGGTACCCGACGACTCGGCGGTCCGCGTCGGTGGCGTCGATCTCGGCGCCGGTCAGGCGCCCGAGGGGCCCGAGGCCGGCGATCACGATCGACTCGGTGGGTCGGGCCACGCGGAGGCGAGGCCCCACGAGGACGATCCGCGCCGCCAGGATGGAACCGGCGAACAGCGCGATGAACCGCCAGGCCTGAGATAGGACGTCGGCGGCGAGCGAAGCGCCGAGGACGGGCACCGCCATCGCGAGCAGCATCACCAACGTGAGGGCGAGATCGCCGAAGAAGCCTCGCCCGTTGTCGGCGTCGTACTGGTGAAGGAGGCGCGCCGCCATCCACCAGAGCATCGTGGCGCCCACGGCCATCGAGGCAGCGGTCGTCAAGTCGACCGCGCGCGCGTCGCGGAGGGCCATTAGCGTGGCGAGCCACAGGAGCGTCGCGTCGGCGATTCTGCTCAGCTTCAGTGCGCGCGCCAGGTCCATGCGTCGGAATCGGGCCACCATGACGAGCCTCGAAGGAGCAGGTTGCATGCCACGGCGCAGTCGCGGTGCGCTCGACGCTAGCGCCCCGTTTCACGCGGCTCGCGCACGGTCGACGACGTGCGAAGTTGCGCGCGACCGCAGCCAGTGCGTCGGGCCGCCACACGCTAGTGCTTGGATTGTGCGGAGTTTCGCGCCGCGTGCACCTCGTGATGTGGTTCGGTGGCCCAAGCGCGCACGACGGGGTCGCGTGTGCGCTCGGGTCGCAGCGCACCAAAACGGCAGGGGCATCGTGGCAAAATGGCCTCGATCGGCGCAGGCGCCTCTTTGCGCGTCGATGCGGCACGACGTGCGCGCGGCCCCGGACCGGCTCCGGGCGGGTGATCCCGATCACCAGCTGGCCCTTGGACGAGGTGGCCAATGAGCGATAATGCACCCATGGCAGCCGGGAGGGGAGCCTGACATGACCGACCGGCGCCGCTACCGCAGGCTCAACGCTCCAGTCTACTGGCGCGTGAGCGGTCTGCGCAGTGCGTTCAAGCCCGTCGACGTCAGCGTCGGCGGCATGCGCATGTACAGCGACGACGCCTTCGAGGTCGGCGCACGCTTCGAGCTCGAGGTGCTGGTGCACGGCGAAGAGCCCGTCGAATTCGACGTCCGCGTCGTCTGGATCGAAACCCTGCCCGCGGGCGCGCCCGCTCGCTACGACGTCGGGCTGCAGTTCCTCGAGCTCTCCGACACCGCGAAGCACCACCTCTCGATGTTGCTCTCGGAGTGATTGGCTCCAACTCCGTCCCTCGCCGCCACAAAACGAAAACGGCGCCGGTCTAGGACCGACGCCGTCTCCGTGCCCCCCAAATCTCCCCTACTCCTCGTTCACCGCAGTCAGCTCCGTCGTCGACGGGCTCGGCGGCGGCCTCATGCGCTCGCCCTCCTCGCCGCCCTCCACGATCACGCGGAGGCTCTTGTAGGCGGTTAGGCCGGTGCCGGCAGGGATGAGCCGACCCATGATGACGTTCTCCTTGAGACCACGGAGGAAGTCCGTCTTGCCGTTGATCGCGGCCTCGGTGAGGACCTTCGTCGTCTCCTGGAAGCTCGACGCCGAGATGAACGACTCG
>DATIQP010000847.1:0-2252 GCA_035470765.1 Polyangiaceae bacterium
CCGGGGGCGTGCCCCAGCGCTCGAGACGCTCGACCGTTGCGGCAGGAGGTTGGTCATGAAAGTCCTCGGCACCTCGAAGCTCGCCGGCGCTGCTGGCCTGCTCACGCTCGTTGTCGCGGCGGCGTGCGCCACGTCGTCGCCGAAGCCTGTTTCGCCTCGAGCGGAGGCAAAGCCCCACGCCGCGAAGCTCGCCGCTGAGCCGATCCAGACCCATACCGTCACGGTCTCCGGGCCGATCGTCTCGGCGTGCCACATCAAGCTCGACGGATACAAAGAGGCCGCGGGGGAGCGCTCGCCCACGTTCGCGTTCGACGATTCACAGCTCAGCGCGGCGGACCGCGCCCTGCTCGGCAAGGTCGCCGAGTGCATGACCAACGGACCGCTCGCCGGCAAGAGCATCGCGCTGATCGGCCGCGCCGACCCGCGCGGCGAGGTCGAGTACAACATGTCGCTCGGCGCCCACCGGTCTAGCAGCGTCGCGAGGTACCTCGAATCGAAGGGCGTCTCGAAGAAGCACCTGAGCGAGACCTCGCGGGGCGAGCTCGACGCAACCGGCACCGACGAGGCAAGCTGGGCCCGCGACCGGCGCGTCGATCTCTTGCTCCTCTGATCGACCCGCTCGGCGGCGATCACTTCGGCGCGATCGCGCAGCGCCCGCGGACGCAGGCGCAGCGGTTCGCGTCGACCGTGTCGCAACGGAACTCCTGCGTGCAGACGAGCCCGGGCGCGCGCGGCTGCGCGTGCGCGGCGGCGACGCACGACGTCGCGTGGCACGGCGTCGCGGGCAAGCAGTCCGCGTCCACCTTGCACGGATCGTCGGACAGCACCGGGGCGCACAGGGCGCAGCCGCAGAGCTTGGGTCCCGAGAGGGGCGTGGCGCTGCTGGACGCCGGGGCGGACGAGGGGCACGGCGTGGCGGACGGCGCGCTGGAGCATGTGCCCTGGGCGCTCTCGCTCGGCGCCGGCGCCGCCGAGGCGCTCGAGGCGGGGAGGGTGACGGGCTGCGGCGAGGCGGCCGCACCGCCGCCGCAACCGAGGAGAACGAGGGACAGGAGCGCTCTGTGCATGGGCCCTCTCTAATACACCAGGGCCCGTGCGCGATGCGCGATCACGTCGGCGGCGGGTACGGCGGATACTGCGGCGGCGCGTAGCCCGGGTACGGCGCATACCCCTCGATGTTCGCGATGATCTCGTTCGGCGGCATGCCGCCGTCCCCGAGCTGGAACGCCCGCGCGCTCCGGTCGTTGACGTAGACGACGATGCCGTAGATGCCGAGCGCGAGCGCGGTCGGCGTGCAGTAGCAGCTCGCGAACGAGAGTAGCGAGGAGCCCAAGGCGACGAAGCCGAGCGTGCGGCTGCGATACTTCACGTTTCGGATGCCGGCCACGATCTTCAAGATCGCGCCCACGAGCGTCACGAGGCCCATGGCGACGTAGATCGCTCCGAACAGCTCCGGCGGCGGCGCGTCGGGCGAGCCGGAGGGCGGCGGCGGCGCCGCGCGGAAGATGCTCATCATGACCGGTCCCATCGCGGCCAGAAACAGCCCCATGAGCACTTCCAGGCTGCCTTCGACGATGAGGAGGATGGCAACGATCTTGATCTGGCGATGCATCGGCCGCGGATCCTTCAGTTGGGCGGCGGCGGGCCGACGACGACCGTGTTGATCGGCGTCACGCTCATCCCCGCCGGGTACCCGTAGCTCACCGTCGTGTCGAAGCCCCAGACCGTGAGCCCGAAGGGCACGTCGCTCTTCGCGGTGTGCACGCCGTTGTCGCAGTTGCCCTGCGCCGCGCCGCTGACGCGAAGATCGACCCGCGTGAACTGGAACTGCCCGCCCGAGCCGACGCCCTGCCAGCCGGAGAGCAGGCCTTGGCAGTCGAGCGTCACGTCGTGGAACGTGTTGTCCGAAGCCTTCTGGCGCACGAAGACCAGGTTCGTGTTGGCGTAGGTCGGGTCGGTGAGGAACAGATACGAGTTCAGCCACTGCGCCGGCGGGACGATGTTCACCATCTCGGGGTCGCCCGAGTCGTCGCTCGTCAGCGAGGCGCCCGTCATGTACTGCGCGATGTAGAAGGGGTGCTTGTCGTCCTGGCTGTGGACGCTGAACGGGCCCGGGTTGTTGAACTCCACCATCTGGCTGTGCTGGATGGTGAGGGGCGCGCCGCTCACGATCGGATCGTAGGTGAGCTGCGTGCCGTCGACGGCGCCGACGATCCGCCACGGCACGGTCTCGTTCGACGTGCCCGCGCGAT
>DATIQP010000848.1:0-5310 GCA_035470765.1 Polyangiaceae bacterium
GTCCTGCTGCGCCGTCGCGCGCAGGCTTGATCACGTGTACTTGGTGTTCTCGAGCAGGATGACGTTCGTCTTGCTGCGCGACTCGCCGACGCTCGTCACGTACACCGCGGGCTGATCCTGCACCGGGCACACCTTCTCGCATGCCCCGCAGCCGATGCAGAGCGCCGGGTCGACGTGCGGGCGCTGGAGCTTCACGGTCTTCATCGCAGGCGGCTCGCCGTTCGGCCCGGGCTTCTGCTCGCGCACCGGCGCTTCCACTTCCTCGACCCAGATCGCCTTCGGCGACGTCGGGCAGAACTCCTCGCACACGATGCACGGCGTCTGCATGGCCCAGGGCAGGCAGCGCCCGTGGTCGTAGAACGCGGTGCCGACCTTGATGGGCGCCTGGCCGATCCCGAGCTTCTCCTTCTCCGTGATCTTCTGGATGGCGCCCGTCGGGCAGACCTGACCGCAGAGCACGCACGAGTGCTCGCAGTAGCCGATGCGCATGATGAAGATCGGCGTCCACATGCCCTCGATGCCCGCCTCGAAGAACGCCGGGTGCAGGGCGTTGTTCGGGCAGACCTTCATGCACTCTGCGCAGCGAATGCAGCGCTCGAGGAACGCGCGCTCCTCGACCGCCCCCGGCGGGCGGATGACGCGCGAGTGGTAGTTGACGTCGAGCGAGTCGGCGACGCGCGCGAACGGCAGGAACAGCGCGCCGGCGCCGGCCGCGGCCAGGCCCGTGCGCCGATCGGTGTCGGGCTTGACGATCGCGCTCTTGCGGTTGGGCAAGAAGCGGAACTTGATCACGTCCTCCGGGCAGGCGGTCTCGCAGTTGAGGCACATGTGGCACTCGTCCTGCCGCCACTTCACGCCGCCCTGCGGGCTGTCCGCGCCCTGGCAGTTCACCAGGCAGAGGTTGCAGTCGGTGCACTTCGAGTGGTCCTTCTCCATGCCGAAGAGGGCGAAGCGCGAGAAGACGCCCAGGAACGCTCCGAGCGGGCAGAGCACGCGGCACCAGAACCGCGGGATGAAGCGGTTCAGGAACAACAGGCCGACGAGCAAGAAGAGGATCAGCCACGTCTGGTGGAAGTACGACTGGTGCGACTGCCAGACCGTGGAGGCGAGGAAGTCCTGCGTGTGGTCGGCCGCGCCCTGCACCGCGTGCGAAGGGACGTGCGTCTCGACGGCCGTCAGGCTGCGGCCGGTGAGGTACTGCGCGGCGGGGATGACGCCCAGGCCGATCGAGCGAACCGCGATGCAGATCGGATCGAACATGCCGCCGATGGCGCTGCCGCCGATCGCCGCGAGCAGGAACGCGTAGAGCAGGTAGTACTTGGCGCGCTGGTAGACGTGCGTCTTGTTCGCCTCGACGCGGACCGCGCCGCGGCCGCGCCGCGACGGCAGGAGCCAGCCGAAGAAATGGTGCAGCGTGCCGAAGGGGCAAATCCAGCCGCAGAACACGCGACCGAAGAGCAGCGTCAGCGCGAGCAGCCCGACGCTCCAGATCAGGCCGCGGTAGACGGTGTGCGTCGAGAGGGCGGTCATCGCGCCGACGAAGGGGTCGGCGAGCAGGTACGCCTCGACGGGGTACGGCATCCGCACGGCCTGGTCGGCGCTCGCGGCGAAGGAACCGCGGAAGGCGGTCTGGAAGAGGAACCAGCAGAACAGGCCGAAGAAGAGGACCTGCGAGAAGCGCCGGACCCACTTGAGGGCGCGGATGGTCTTGCGGGCGGGGATGCCGGAGCCGGGGAGCTTGGGGTCGAGATTCTTGGGCTTGGACGGGGATGGAATCGCCTTCGGAGACGGGGACGGAGTCGGAGACAGAGTCGGAGTCGGAGTCGGACGCGGGCCTAGCGCGAGCGCGAGCGTGTCCAGGCCAGGTACGGGGCCGGCGTGGCCCGTCTTCCAGGGGATCGGCTCGACGTGCTCGTGCAGGTGATCCGGGGCGTGCTCGATCTTCGAGACGTCGAGGCCAGTCGTCGCGTGAGGCTGCGGCGTGCTGGCCATGTTCAGACCTCGCGCACTCGGAGGTTCTCCCAGTACTTCGTTCCGATGCCGCGCTGGTGCGCCATGTCGAGGTAGCCGAGATTGTCGCGATGCTGGCCGATGAGCGTGCACGCGTACGCGTCCGCGGCGACCTGATCGACCGAGGCGATGACCGTGTGCATCTCGCGGGTGTCGTCGATGTTGCCGCCCTGCGGGCCATTGCGCAGGAGCACGCGCGTCGCGTCGATGATGGTGAGCGAGGGGCGCATGAAAGTGGCCAGATCCGCGATCGACGTGTCGATGTTCTGGTGCAGGCGATTGCGCCGCCCGCCGAGGACGCCGTACCAGTTCTTCATCGCGGCGGTGAACTTGGCGAGGTTGTGGTGCTTGGCGACCGGCACGTTGATGACTTTGTCCGCATCGACGAGCGTCGTGAAGACCGGCCACTCGTCGAGCACGTCGCCCTTGAGGCGCATGGTGCGGTAGCGGTGCTCGGCCGGCAGGACGACCTCGGCGTGCGCCGCGTAGGCCTTGTTCCAGATGCCCGAGCGCTGGAAGCACCGCTGCGGATCGTTGCACGACCCGTCGGCGACGATGACGCGCTTGGCGCCCGCGTCGTAGGCGAGGTTGACGACCGCCGCGACCACGTCCGGGTTGGTGTTGGCGGCGTGGACCGGCATGCGGTCCCAGCCGATGTTCGGCTTGACGACGACGACGTCCCCGCGCGAGACGAAGCGGCCCATGCCGCCCATCGCATCCATCGCCTTGCGGACGAGCGACTCCGGCGAGGGCGGCGCGCTCTCCGGCTGGGGCGTCCCCTTTGCGATCGCGAGCTCGGCGAACCGCGTGTCCTTGAGGAGGGCTGGATCGCGGTAGTCGCGGACCTGCCGCTTGCCCTCGGCGGTCTCGATGCCAAAGGCGCCCTTGTCGCGCAAGAGAACGCCCGCGGCCGCGCTCGCGCCGAGCACCGCCGCCGTCGCGCCCGCTCGCCTCAGCAGCTCCCGACGCGTCGGACGCGCGAAATCCGGGGAGATCGTCCCGGGCGGAGGGGGCTTCGAACGGTCGTTCACCCCTAGTTCATACCCTGCGGTCCTCGCGAGCGGCAAGCGAACCGCAGTATTTTTGGGGTAGAACGTGTTCGGGGCGATCGTGCACGAAGAAGCGACCACGAGCGGGGGCGCAGGCCGGACCGAGCGAATCTTGCGCGGACCGCTGGCGTGGGAGATCGCTCGCTTCGGCGCTCCGCTCGCGCTGGGCATGGCGCTGCAGACGACGTTCAACCTCGTGGACGCGTACATCCTCGGGCAGATGCCCCGGGACGAGGTGGGCCCGGCCCTCGGGGCGCTCGGCATCTGCGACCAGATCGCTGCCCTCGGCACCATCGTGAGCTACGGCATCTCGACCGCAGCGGGGGCCGTGGTGGCGCAGCGCCAGGGCGCGAGCGACCACCGCGGCGTGAAGCGCGCCACCTGGCAGTCGACTTTGCTCGTGGCGGCCCTGGGCGCGGTGTTCGCCGTCCTCGGGCTCGCGTTCGCTGGCCCCATCATGCGCGGCCTCATCGGCGCCAAGGGCGAGGTCGCCGTCTTCGGCACGAGCTACCTGCGCGTCAGCGTGACGGGCAGCTTCACGATGTTCTTCCTGCTCCAGCTCACGGCGATCCAGCGCGCGCTCGGCTCGGCGAAGACGCCCGCCTCGCTGCTCGTGCTGGGCAACGTGATCAACGTCTTTCTGGCGCTGCTGTTCGTCTTCGGGCCTGGCCCGGCGCCGAGCCCCTTCGACGCGCTGACCGGGCTCGCGAGCTTGCTTCACATCCCGCGGATGGGAATGCTCGGCGCGGCGTGGGCCACGGTGATCGCGCGGCTCGTGGTGCTCGTCCCCATCGCGTGGGTCGGCGTTCGCCGCTTCCGCGTGGGCTTGCCGCCGCGGGGCCAGGTGCGACCGGACCTCGGCGAGATGAGTCGCGTCCTGAGAATCGCCTGGCCGACGAGCGCACAGTTCGTGCTTCGCATCGGGGCCGGGCTGCTCGTCAACTCGCTGGTCGCGCGCTACTTCACCACCGCCACCGATCAGACGGCGACGACCGCCATGGGCCTCGTCTTCCGCCTCGACACCATGGCCATCTTCATCGCCATGGGCTGGGGAAGCGCCGCGCAGACGTTCGTCGGCCAGAACCTCGGCGCGAAGCTGCTCGCGCGCGCGCGGCGGAGCGGCTGGCTCACCGCCGGCTACGACGCGATCAACAACCTTCTGCTCGTCCTGCTCGTGCTCTTCGCCGGCGAGCGCCTGCTGCGCCTGTTCGACAACGACGACGCGCCGGTGGGCATCGCGATGCTGTATTTGGTCAACGTCGCGCCGAGCTACCTGGGGCTCGGGCTCGGCGTCGTCCTCGGCAACGCCATGGCCGGCGCCGGCGCGACGCGCACCACGCTCGCCGTCGATGCGATCGTCCTCCTCGGCGTCCAGACCCCACTGTGCGTGCTCGCCGTCGCCACGTTCCACACCGACCTGGCGGGGCTGTTCCGGTGCGTCGCGGCGACAAGCTGGCTCGGCGCTGCTCTCTACGTGCTCGTCTACGTGCGCGTTCCGTGGCTTTCTCATACGCCAGAGCCGGCCGCCCCGCCGTCAGGCTGAGCCGGCGGGGGAGACGTTGCGAACGGGCGTGGCTCCCAGAGCGACCTTGAGGTATGTTCTCGAAGTCCATGGGCCGGGCGGCACCTTCACTTCGAGAGACCCAGGCGGGAGCCAGGGACTCGGTCGCGCCAAGCGCGCCTCACGAGACGGCCACGCATTTCGCGACCGCGTCGCACGACGCGCTGTTCCAGGCGCAGACCGAGCACCGCTGCGACGTCTGCGGCGCGGAGCTGGAAGCCGACGAGGACGCGGGCTGGGCGGTCGGCGGCTCCGGCATGTTCGTCTGGGCACGCGGCGACGACGTGCGCCGGGAGAACGCGCCGCTCTGCGCGGAGTGCGGCACGGCGGTCTTCGCGAGCGCCATCGGCCGCCTCGATCTCGACGACGAAGAATAGCTACTGGAGGGGGCGCTCGTCGTCGTCGTGCGGGTACTTGCGCCGCAGGTGCTCGAGGCACGCGGCTCGCAACGCGGGGAGCACGGTCGTCGACTCGACCACCAGACGCAGCTCGTGACGGAGTAGGAGGCTCGCGAGCGGCAGCGCGAGATCGAGCGGCGAGAACGGGTTCAGGATCAGCGCGAGGCGCACGCGCGGCAGGTGAGCCCAGCGCGGCGTACGCGCCACCTCCGCGAGCACATCGGGGTGCGAGGGGGTGCGCGCGACGAAGCGCACGACGTCGTCCTCGGTCAGCCGCGGGTTCGACAGGACG
>DATIQP010000849.1:0-6760 GCA_035470765.1 Polyangiaceae bacterium
CGAGCGCTTCTGCGCCTTGGGGCTCGGCAAGCTCACCAGGATGGCCGTGAGCAAGAGAACGAGGGCTGCAAACGCCAGCTCGGTCGAGGCCGTGCGACGAATCTTCAGCGCGCCGCCCTCCGTGCCGAGCGAGGGCACGACTTGCTGCCAGTTCCACGCGCCGAGCCCGAAGACGATCCCGACGACGCACAGCTTGGCGATGAGCGCGTAGCCGTAGGGCGTCGTCCACAGCGCGGAGAGCGGGTTGAGGTGCGTCCACGCGGTGATCACCCCCGTGATGCCCAGCAGGGACGCGCTGGCGAGAGCCACGACCGAGAAGCGATGCACCATCTCCGCCACCGCCCGCTCGCGCTCGGTCGCCGGCACCGAGGGGCGAAGCATCGGCCCGAGCCCGCAGACCACGAGCACGAAGAGCGTGCCGAGCCACAGCGAGCCGCCGAGAACGTGCAGTGGGTTCACGAGCCCCGCCAGCCGTCCGGCCAGGATGCTGCGAAGTGCGAAAGCCATTCCCGCGATGCCCGCGAGCGGCCAGCCAACCGCGAAGCGGCGCCACGCCAGCGCGAAGGCCAGCGCCAACGCCGCAAGCAGAGCGACCTGGGCCACGAAGACCGTCCCACCCGCGTGCATCGCCTCGGTGAGCGTCTGATGTTTGGATTCAGCCCGCTCGAGCAATCCCACGATTAGCGCAACGACTCCGAGCGCCACACCCAGAAAGCCGATGCCTGCCGCGCTCGCCGCCGAGCGGCTCCACGCCCCGGCCAGCGGCGAATCCGCCTTGGCCTCCGGGTCTCCGACACCGCCGCGCAGAATCCCGTAGCGAAAGCCGATCGCGCCGAGCATCCAGAACGAGGACAGGAAGCCTACGTACTGGAGCAACACGTCGCGCCACTCGAAGAGACTCCTGGCTTCCATGTTCTCGGGTGGACGCTACCGCTCGTGACTGGCACCAGCAACGGGCGCGGCGCCCCGGGCGGGTCATCCCTTGACGCACACGATCGGCACGAGCCGGGCGACCTTGCGCGCGAGCCCGGCCTGCTCCGCCACGTCGACGACCCGCGCGACATCCTTGTACGCGCCCGGCGCTTCCTCGGCGACGCCGCGATAGGAGGGCGTGCGGATGAGGATCCCGCCTCGCGCGAGCTCGTCGACGAGCACGCTGCCTCGCCACTGCTTGAGCGCGGCGTGGCGGCTCATGCGGCGTCCCGCGCCGTGGCACGCCGACCCCCACGCGAGCGTCATCCCGCGCTCGGTGCCCACGAGCACGTGCGATTCGGTCCCCATGCTGCCCCCGATGAGGACGGGCTGGCCGATGGCGCGAAGCGATTCGGTGAGCTCCGGATGGCCAGGCCCGAAGGCCCGCGTCGCGCCCTTGCGATGCACGAAGAGCTGCCGAGGCTCCCCGTCGACGACGTGAGTCTCGAGCTTGCACGTGTTGTGCGACACGTCGTAGACGAGCGCGAGCTCGTGTCCCGGGAAGAGCCCGGCGAAGACCTCGCGCGTCAGGTGCGTCAGGATCTCCCGGTTGGCGAGCGCGCAGTTGGTCGCGGCGCGCATGGCTCCGAGATACTCCTCGCCGAGCCTGGAGCGCAGCGGCGCGCACGCGAGCTCGCGGTCGGGCAGCTCGAGCCCGTGACGAGGCGCCTCGAGCAGCATGCGCCTCAGGTAGTCGGTGCCGATCTGGTGACCCAGGCCGCGCGAGCCGCAGTGGATGCTCACCACGATCTCGCCGACGCGGAGGCCGAGCGGCTCGGCCACGTCGCGCGCGAACACCTCGGCGACTTCCTGCACCTCGAGGTAGTGGTTGCCGGAGCCGAGCGTGCCCATCTCGCCGCGCTGCCTCTCGCGCGCGCGCTCCGAGACGCAGTCCGGAAGGGCCCCGGCCATGCAGCCGTGCTCCTCGATGCGCTCGAGATCCTGCTCGAGGCCCCAGCCGCGCTCGACCGCCCAGCGCGCCCCGCCGGAGAGCATCTCGTCCATCTCCGGCTCGTCGAGGCGGATGCGCCCGCGGCTGCCGAGACCGGCCGGGATCCGGGTGTAGAGCCAGTCGGCGAGGAAGAGCTTCTGCGCCTCGACCTCCCCGCGGGTCAGGCCGGTGCGCAGGCAGCGCACGCCGCACGAGATGTCGAAGCCGACTCCGCCGGCCGAGACGACGCCGCCCGCCTCGGGGTCGAACGCCGCGACGCCACCGATGGGGAAGCCGTAGCCCCAGTGCGCGTCGGGCATCGCGTACGACGCGCCGACGATGCCGGGCAGCATCGCCACGTTGGTCACCTGCTCGAGGACCTTGTCGTCCATCTCCGAGAGCAGCGTGGCGTCGGCGTAGACGATGCCGGGCACGCGCATCTTGCCTGTCGGGGGCAGGTGCCACTCGAAGTCGGACCTGCGTTGGAGCTTGGCGAGGTCCATCTCACACGTCGACGATGCACTGGGCGACCCACTCGCCGTCGTGGTGTCGAACCTTGAGCGAGGTGTACGTCGCGCCCTTCGGCTCGGCGGCGGGCTGATGGCGCGCGAGGTCGATCGGCTCGCCCCACGCCTCGCCCTCGAGGTGCGTCCCCTGGATGCGAAGCACGAAGCGCCCGAAGACGAGGTGGCGGGTCGTCATCGCGAAGATGAGCTCGTTCAGCCAGTCGACCAGGAGCGTCTCGTCGTCGGGCGCGTCGCAGCGCACCTCGATCTTCTCGAGCGGCTGCACCTCGGCCGGATCGGCGATCACGGCCGTGAGGGCCAGCCCGGCTTGCTCGAACGCCGCCTCTTTCGTTGCACCGACGCCGCGCACGCCGACGTCCGCGTCATGAGGGAAGTGCTCCCAGTGGGCTTTCATGATCGATCCGAATTGCATCATTCGTTCCCGCCCCGCTCGCGCCGCCTCGGCGGTGGCTCGCCTCGTGCAAGAGTTCGCTTGGGTTGAACAAGCTCGTTCTCGACGGTTCCTACGGAGAAGGCGGCGGGCAGATCTTGCGGACCGCGCTGTCGGCGGCGGCGATCGGGCAGCGGCCGATCCGTATCGAGCGCATCCGCGCGGGGCGCGCCAACCCCGGCCTCGCCGCGCAGCACCTGACCGCGGTGCACGCGCTCGCCGCGCTCTGCGACGCGCAGCTCGAGGGCGCCGCGCTGGGCTCGCGAGAGCTGGAGTTCACGCCGCGCGCGCCCGTTCGCGCGGGGCACTTCGCGCTCGACGTGGCGCGGAGGCGCGAGGGAGGCAGCGCGGGCTCGGTGACGCTCGTGCTCCAGGCGATGCTCCTTCCGCTGGCGCTCGCCGAGGGCCGCTCCACGATCGATCTCCGGGGCGGCACGCACGCCGCGCACAGCCCGCCCTTCGAGATGATCGAGGGCTCGTGGCTCCCGCTGCTGCGCGAGATGGGCGTCTCCGCGAGCGCGGAGATGCTGGTGCGCGGCTGGTACCCGGTAGGCCAGGGGCACGTCCGGGCGACGATCGAGGGCGGGCGCCTGGCTCCGCTGCGAGCCGAGGAGCGCGGCGAGCTGCAACTCGTCACGGGCCACGCCGTGACCAGCCGGCTGCCCGCGCACATCGCCGAGCGGATGGTCTCGCACGCGCGGGCGGCGCTGG
Organism: Polyangiaceae bacterium; assembly: GCA_035470765.1. Taxonomy (GTDB): domain Bacteria; phylum Myxococcota_A; class Polyangia; order Polyangiales; family Polyangiaceae; genus DASXHD01. The sequence continues at coordinate 3,572 of DATIQP010000849.1, forward strand.
CGTCGGTGGGCATCGCGAGCGAGCTCGCGGCCGTGGACGCGCCGGCCGCGTGCCCCGGCGCGGGGCTGTTCCTCACCGCCTGCTACGCGCACACCCGCGCCACCTTCGGCGCGCTCGGCCAGCGAGGCAAGCCCGCCGAGCTCGTCGCCGACGAAGCCGTGCGCGAGCTGCTCGCGTTCCACGAGTCGGGGGCGACGCTCGACGTGCACCTCGCCGATCAGGCGCTCCTGCCCGCCGCGCTCGCGGGCGGCGAATCGACGTTCGTCGCGGAGCGCGCGAGCGGGCACCTCCGGACCAACGCGTGGGTCCTCGAGCGCTTCGGTCTGGCGCGCGTGGAGATCGCGGCGAGCGACACGGCGCCGGGGAGGGTGCGGGTGACGCCTGCCTAGAGCATCCGCCGGCTCGGTCGCAGCGTCACAACGACCGCGCCTACTGTTCCCGCCGTACCTACTCGTCGTCGACTGGACGCTCGATCAGAGGAATCGCGCCATCACGTGGTCGTCGATGAACGTTCCATCATCGAGCGCGATGAAACGCGCCCGCGTTCCTTCGTGACGAAATCCGAGCGCGCGATAGAGCGCTTGCGCCGCGTGGTTGTCCGATCGCACGTAGAGCTCGAGCGATCTTGAGATCGTTCGCGCGCGCGTGAGCGATCAAGTGCTGCATGAGCGCGCGACCGATCCCACGTCGACGAAAATCCGGATGCACGCCGACGGAGAGAATGCCGACGTGCTGGCAACGCTTCGGATGGAGCTGCTTGAGCTCCGCGCTAGCAACGATCCTGCCATCGATCTCGGCAACGACACCGAGCGATGCACGCTCCGAGCGCGCCGACTCCGAAAACGATGCATCCAATGAGCAAGCGGTCCTGCATGGCGACCCGCGTTGCAACAAGTCGGCCGTTCTCTTGGTCGCAGAACGACGTGACATCGGCGCGTGTGCGCCAACGCCGGTGGCGCCGTGGTCAACCGTCGGTGATACTGCCCGGCATGCCGCTCAACCACTACGTCACCCTCGGGCACTCGGGTCTTCGCGTCAGTCCGTTCTGTCTCGGCGCGATGACCTTCGGCAAAGAATGGGGCTGGGGCTCGGAGCCGGCCGAGGCCAAGCGGATCATGGACCGATTCCTCGAGCGCGGCGGCAACTTCATCGACACCGCCAACGGCTACACGAAGGGCCACTCGGAGGTGATCATCGGCGAGCACCTCGCGCACGACCGCAAGAAGCGTGATCGCGTGGTCATCGCGACCAAGTTCGTGACCAACCTGTTCCTCGGCGACCCGAACGGCGGCGGTTCGAGCCGCAAGGCGATCATCGCACAGTGCGAGGAGTCGCTGCGCCGGCTACGCACCGACTACATCGATCTCTACTGGATGCACGCGTGGGACAAGACCACGCCGATCGAAGAGACGATGCGCACGCTCGACGGGCTCGTCGAGCAGGGCAAGGTGCGTTACATCGGCTTCAGCGACACGCCGGCGTGGAAGGTCGCCGAAGCGCAGACGATGGCGCGCCTCCGCGCGTGGGCGCCGCTCGTCGCGCTGCAGATCGAGTACTCGCTGCTGCAGCGCACGGTCGAGGGCGAGCTCGTGCCGATGGCGATCGAGCTCGGTCTCGGCATCACGCCGTGGGGCCCGCTGCGCGGCGGTGCGCTGAGCGGCAAGTACAAGCGCGAGGACCGCGGCAAGCACCAAGCCGGCCGCGGCGCGCGCGTCACGAGCTACCTCGACGATCGCACGTTCGACTTGCTCGACCTCTTGGCGCGCATCGCGAAGGAGCACGGCACCACCGTCCCGCGCGTCGCGCTCGCGTGGGTTCAGGGCCGGCCCGGCGTCGCGTCGACCATCATCGGCGCGCGCACCATCGAGCAGCTCGAAGACAACCTCGGCGCCCTCGACGTGAAGCTCACCGCCGACCAGGTCGCGTCGCTCGACCAAGCCAGCAAGCCGACCCTGGCGTTCCCCGCCGACATGCTCTCGGCCGTCCCCACGTTCGCGTTCGGCGGCACGACGATCAACGGTCAGGCGTCGCAAGCGTGGTCGCAAGCACCGCAGAACGACAGCGAGCGCTTCTGACGAGTTTCTTCGGGCGCGCCACCCCTTGTCGCGCGGCCAGTTCCACGCCTTCGAGCCGTCGAGACGCGAGGGCCAGACCATCCTCATCATCGCGGTTGGAGCCGCGATCTCCTTCGGGAGCTTCGCGCAACCTAAAGCGCGGCATGACCTGCTGCTCTTCATCTGTTGGGCCAGTAGGTTGAGGCCGACCGCGCGCGCCGCGCACTTCTTCGCCGGCCAGTCGCCGAACCTCTCGGGGCTCGACGTGAAGTCCCAGGCCGTCGCGTGCGAGCTGGCCACCGAGCACCCCGGCGCCGCCGCACTCGCCGGCGACACGTCCGGCATCGAGGTCCCACCTTCTCTGCGGTACCCGGCTCGCTAGGGCAGCTCGGGGGGAACGCGCTGGACGCAGAGCGGGCAACTCGCCTCGGCGTGGGCGACGTCGCGTCGATGCAGATCGAGGAGCGCGCGCGAGATGGTGGCGAGCTCCCGTCGCACCTCGCGGCGCCTGCCCTTGATGCGTGCAATCTGCATGTGGTCGTAGGCCGTGGTCTGGTGTCGCATCCAGGCAATGACGGCGGCCTCGGCGCGCCGCGCCACGGAAATGCGCTGGGTTCGCGCCACCGTGCCGCTCCCGACGGGGGTCGCGTGGAGCGTGATGGCCCGTGCCATGGCCCGGCCGAGCTCTGCGAAGCGCGGGGCAAAGCGCAAGAACGCGCGGACCTCGTCCTCGAAGGTGGCCACGTACGCGCGCTGCTTCGTTTCACGCCGCGTCTGGGCGCCCGCGAGCTTCTTGGCGTAGCCCGGCGTAGCCCGCTCGGCGTCGAGCGCCGCCCTGGTGGCCTCGATGTTCGCGCGCGGCGCCCAGAGGCCCTGAGAGAAGGCCTTGCGCCCTTTCTTCTCGATGACGACCCACGAGGGGCCCGCTTGCTTCACGCGCCGCGTGAGCCCTGCGTCGCCCGGAGGCAAGCAGGCCCAGTCGGGCGGCGGCGAGAAGCGTGCACCGCCGGGGCCGAGAAAGACCTTGGGATCGGAGGTGGGCGAGAGGGTGAGCGCATCGGAGCGCGGCGGCATGGCGGCAATCTACCCGGACTCGCTCCGAACCCAAGGGGCACCGATCGGCTCGCGCGTCGCT
>DATIQP010000850.1:0-6377 GCA_035470765.1 Polyangiaceae bacterium
AAGGCCGCTCGTACGAAGCGCGCCATCGTTCGTGGCGTCGCGGCGCGCAAGATCGGACGGGCGAGGCGGACGCGCGCGCGCGCGCATTGACCTGGTGGGTGGCGCGCATCTCGTTCGCCCTCCTGCTCAAGGCGACGAGCTGCGCGCGACCCGGCATGCTCGACCCGGCCAACCTGGTCGACGAAACACCTGCCGCCGGTGACGGCCGAGCAGCGCCGTGAGTACCTCGGCGCGGCGCGGATCCTCGACGACGTCGACCCCAAGACGCGCAACCTGCTCGCGGGCCCGCCCGCGTTGGGCGTGAACCAGCGCATCTCTTGCAGGTTCATGGAGCCGTACGCGGACATCGTGCTCGCACACGGAACGACGCCCAAGCTCTTCTGCGCGCCGAGACGGACGCACGAGATCGTCGAGATCAAGTACGGTCGCGCCGACGGCGAGATCTACGGCGAAGTGCTCGGCTCCCGCTTGCTGTGGGCGCGCGGCGGCGCCACCGACGCCGACTACGCGGTGCCAGTGCACTCTTCACCGCTGCCCCTAGCGCAACGTCCAGGCGCCTCTTGCCGTAGCCCGGCCAGGCCCCTAGCTACCCCTCTCTAGCCATTCGTTCGTGGGGGCCAGCATGCGAATCGCCGCAGTCGGCAGCGCGCTGCCGAAGAACTACTACCGCCAGGACGAGCTCATCGCCGCGCTGCGGGCGCACTGGGCCACGCGCTACTACAACGTCGACCGTATCGAGGCGGTCCACAGAAACGCCATGGTAGGAGGCCGCCACCTGGCGCTCCGGATCGAGGAGTACTCCAAGCTCGACACGTTCACCGCCACCAACGACGCGTTCATTCGCTGCGCCGTCGACCTGGGCGCCGAGGCGATCGATCGCGGCCTCGAGTGGGCCGGCCTTTCGCGTCGCGACATCGACCACATCTTCTTCGTGTCGGTCACCGGCGTCGCCACGCCGTCCATCGACGCCCGCCTGGTGAATCGCCTCGGCCTGCGCCCTGACATCAAGCGCACGCCCATGTTCGGCCTGGGCTGCGTCGCGGGCGCCGCCGGAGTCGCGCGCGCGTCCGACTACCTGCGCGGTCGTCCCGACGAGGTCGCGGTCGTGCTGTCCGTGGAGCTGTGCAGCTTGACCCTCCAGCGCGACGACCTCTCCATGCCCAACATCGTGGCGAGCGGCCTGTTCGGCGACGGCGCGGCGGCCGCGGTCCTGACCGGCACGCACCGCGATGGGCGAGGGCCCGAGGTGGTCGCGACGCGCTCGGTCTTCTACCCCGACACCGAGGAGGTCATGGGCTGGCGCATCGCCGACACGGGCTTTCAGGTCGTCCTCTCCGCGGACGTCCCCAAAGTCGTCGAGGAGCACGTCGGCAAGGACGTCGACGCATTCCTCGGCAGCCACGGCCTATCTCGCAGAGACGTGTCGAGCTACGTGTGTCACCCCGGCGGGCCGCGCGTGCTCGAGGCGTTGCAAGCCGCGCTCGGGATCGATCGCGAGGCTCTCGCGATGACCTGGCGCAGCCTCGAACGCATCGGAAACCTGTCGAGCGCCTCGGTCTTGATGGTGCTGGAGGACACGATGGCCGAGCGGCGCCCCCCCGCGGGCTCGCTCGGTCTGCTCATGGCGATGGGTCCCGGGTTCTGCTCGGAGCTCGTGCTCCTCCGGTGGTGAGCGATGCCGAGTCGCTGGCTCTACACCGGCCTGGTGCTCCTCGTCGGCGTCGAACGCCTGGTGGAGCTCGCGCTCAGCCGGAGGCACGCGCGCCGGGCGTTCGAGAAAGGCGGCATCGAGGTCGGCCGCGCCCACTTTCGGTGGATGGCGCTGCTCCACGTCGGTTTGCTCGCCGCGTGCGTCGCCGAGGTCTGGCTGCTCGGGCGCCGCTTCGTGCCGGAGCTGGCAGCGCCGATGCTCGCCCTCACGCTCCTCGCCCAGGGGCTGCGCTACTGGGTCATCGCGACGCTCGGCTGGCGCTGGAACGTGCGGGTCATCGTCGTGCCCGGCGAGCCGGTGGTGACCACGGGCCCGTACCGCTTCATGCGCCACCCGAACTACCTCGCCGTCATCGTCGAGGGAATCGCCTTGCCGCTCGTCCACGGCGCCTACCTTGCGGCGACGGCGTTCACGCTGCTCGACGCGTGGGTGTTGCGGGCCCGCATCCGCATCGAGGAGCGCGCGCTCGCAGAGCACTGCGACTACGACCGACGCTTCGGCGACAAACCGCGTCTCGGCCTGGCCTCCGGGAGCCGAACATGAACCGATGGGCGGCGACGAAGTCGACGCCCGAGGTCGATGACGAGCGACTGGAGGGAGCGAGATCATGAAGCCAAGCGAAGCGCAGGCAAGTGTCGACGACGAGATCCTCCACGGCATCGCGACGGTGGCACGCACGCACGTCCGCGTCCACTCGGCGCTCGGGCCCGAGACCCACCTGCTCCGCGACCTCGAGCTCGACTCGCTCGCGCGCCTCACTTTGGTCTCCGAGCTCGAAAACCACTTCCGCGTCGCCTTCGACGAGGGCGACGAGCACGAGCTCGAGACGGTGGCCGATCTCGTCGCCCTGATAGGGCGCCGCCTCTACGAGGGGCGGACCCTCGTGGAGGCGCTGGAGCGCGCGGCGACCTCCCCGCGAGGCTCGCGCTTCCTCGACAAGGACGAGCGGGAGACGTGGGTGCCCTATCGCGAGACGCTCGCGCGCGCGCGGCGCACCGCCGGGGGCCTTCAGGCGCTCGGCGTCGACAAGGGCGACCGCGTGGCGATCATCCTGCCGACCAGCCCCGAGTTCTACGACGCGTTCTTCGGTACGTTGCTGGCCGGCGCCGTACCCGTGCCCCTCTACCCGCCGGTGCGGCTCGGTCGGATGGACGAGTACCACCAGGCGACGGCGCGCATGCTTCGGAACGTCGACGCGTGTCTCGTCCTCACGAGCGCGAGAGTGCAACGCGTCCTCGGCCGCACGGTGGAAGCGGCGAGGCCGCGCCTCGGCTGTCGCCTCGTCGACGACGTCGCGAGCGATCTGTACACGCGCCCCACGATCGACGTCGACGACGCCGCGCTGATTCAGTTCTCCTCGGGCGCCACCGTCGACCCCAAGCCCGTCGTCCTCACGCACCGGCAGATCATGGCGAACGTCGCGGCCATCACCCACGCCATCCTGCGGGCCTACCCGGAGCGCGACGGGCTCACGCACAACGGGGTGACGTGGCTGCCCCTGTACCACGACATGGGCCTCGTCGGCTGCGTGCTCGTAGCGGTGGCGCGGCCGGGCGATCTGACGCTCATCCCGCCCGAGGTCTTCGTCACCCGGCCTGCGATCTGGCTTCGCGCGATCGCGCGCCACCGCGGCACCGTCAGCCCGGCCCCGAACTTCGCCTACAGCCTGTGCGCCGAGCGGATCCGCGACGAAGAAATCGCCGACCTCGATCTGTCGAGCTGGCGCCTGGCGTTGAACGGCGCCGAGCCCGTGACCGTGGGAGCTTTGCAGCGCTTCGTCGAGCGCTTCGCGCCTCACGGCCTGCGCCCGACCGCGCTCACGCCGGTCTACGGCCTGGCGGAGGCCGCGCTCGCCGTGACCTTCGCCGATCCGCGCGCTCCGTTTCGCGTGACAGCCTTCGATCACGCCGAGCTGGCGTGCGGCCGCGCCGTGGAGGCGACGCGGGACGAGAACGCGCGCCCGCTCGTGAGCGTGGGCAAGCCGCTTCCGGGCTACGACGTCGAGGTGCGCCGCGACGACGGCACCGTCGCCGAGCCCGGCGAGGTCGGCCGCCTCCACGCGCGCGGACCGTCCATCATGCGCGGGTATCACGGCAACCCCGAGGCCACCGACGCCGTGCTGCGCGACGGCTGGCTCGACACCGGCGACACGGCGTTCTTCCACGACGGCGAGCTCTACATCTTCGGCCGCGCCAAGGACGTGATCATCGTGCGCGGGCGCAACTACTCGCCGCAGCAGTTCGAGCACCTCGTCGACGAGGTGCCGGGGGCGCGGCGTGGCTGCGCGGCGGCGGTGAGCGCTCACCTCGATCCCGACGACGAGAGCGAGTCGCTCATGCTCTTCGTCGAGCACGCGCAGGACGCCGGAGCCTCTGCGGACCTCGCCGACCGGGTCCGGGCGCACGTGACCGAAGCCAGCGGCCTCGTCCCCGGGCTGGTCGTCGTCCTCGAGCCGGGGACCTTGCCCAGGACCTCCAGCGGCAAGCTCCGTCGCGGCGAGGCGCTTCGCCGCTACCAGGCCGGCACGCTCGCGCCGCCGGACCGCGTCACCGTGTGGCGTCTCGCCGCCGAGATGGTGCGCTCCCGCGTCGCCTTCACCCGCGCGAAGCCATGAGCTTGGACCTGCTCATCGTCGGGGGCGGCCCGGCGGGCCTCGCTTCCGCCATCTACGCGCGCATGGCGGGCCTGTCCGCGTGCGTCCTCGAGCGGCGCACCGCGCCCCTCGACAAGGCGTGCGGCGAAGGCCTCATGCCCCACGGCGTCGCCGCGCTGGCCGAAATGCGGATCGAGCTCGCGGGCGGCGACTACGCTCACCTGGCCGGCGTTCGATTCGTCGACAGCTCGTGCAGCGCGGAGACTGCCTTCGCGACGGGAGCAGGTCGCGGGATCCGGCGCACGATCCTGAGCGCCGCGTTGCGCCAGCGTGCCCGCGAGCTCGGGGTGGAGCTTCGCGACGGCTGCGAGGTGACGGCCGCGACCGACGACGGCGCCGGGGTGACCGTCGAGACCAAGGCGGGCGGTCCGCAGAGGGCGCGCTTCCTCGTCGCGGCCGACGGCCTCCACAGCCGCCTTCGCCAAAGGCTCGGGCTCGCCCGCCGCAGCCGGGGCGCTCCACGCTACGGCGTGCGCCGTCACTTCGCCCTTCCGCCGTGGACGAGCTTCGTCGAGGTGCACTGGGGCGACGCCGCCGAAGCCTACGTGACGCCCGTGGGGCCGAACGAAGTGGGGGTGGCGTTTCTCTGGAGCGGCGGCAAATGCTGCTTCGACGAGCTCATGCCGCGCTTCCCTCGCCTCGCCGAGCGACTCGCCGGCGTGCCGGCCTCGAGCGAGCCGCGCGGCGGCGGCCCCTTCGCGCAGCCGGTGGCGCGGCGCTATGCCGGTCGGATCGCGCTCGTCGGCGATGCCGCCGGCTACCTAGATCCGCTCTCCGGCGAAGGCGTCACCCTCGGGTTCAAGTCCGCACGCGCCTTGGTCGACGTCATCGCCAAAGGCCGCCCGCTCGACGACTACGAAGCCGCGTACCGCGCGTTGAGCCGCCCCTACTACGTGATGACCCGCATGTTGCTCTGGCTCGCCACGCGACCGCGGCTGCGCGCGCGAGTGATCCGCGGCCTCGCAGCGCGCCCACCGGCGTTCTCCAGGCTCCTGGCCATCACCAGCGGAGAGGCGCCCCTCGCCGAGCTCGCCCCCGCGGCGCTCCCGCTCGCGTGGCCGGTGCTCGCCGGGACCTAGCTCCTACGCGACGGTCAGCGTCATCTTCACGCCGTCGCGCCCGCCCAGCCGCAGCGACGGATGGTCGGCGTCCAGCTCGGCGCGCCGCAAGCGCTCGCCGCGGCGGAAGGTGCCGTTCGTCGAGCCCGTGTCGAACGCGAAGATCCGCCCGTGATCGCGCAGCAAGAGGACGTGCACGCGCGACACCTGGATGGGCAGCAACTCGCCCACGCCGCCGCCCTCGCCGGCGCCGACGCAGCGAGGGTCGCGTCCGACGAGCAGGCCTCGATCGAGCTCCTCTACGTCGAAGACCACGCCCCGCCTCCGGCCCGCGTGCTCGAAGCCGAGGTGCGCCTCGCCGGCGCGCAGCTTGGGCGAGTGCCGCACGCTCGAGCGCAGCGAGAGTTCGGACTCGGATTTGGAGGAGACGAGCATGACGACGCTCGCGACGGGCGGCAGCGACGCGACCGACGAGACACGGCCGTCGCCTTGGCTCGGGGCGTCCTCGAACAGCGTCGTGCGAGGCGGCAGCGGCAGCTCGCGGACGGAGACCGCGGCGGCGGGCGCGGGAGGATGGAGCGGCTCGGCGACCGGCGCGCCGGCTACGATCGGCGCGCCGGCCAGGACGTAGCGCCCGAGGCGGACGCGAAACGGCGACGATGCCACCAGCGAGTGGCGGGGCACGTCGTCGTCGAAGCACATGGGCAGGGTCGTCTGAAGATCCAGCAAGCGAAGCGCTACGCCGCCGTCTTCGAGGACGTACGCCGTGGCGAGCAGGTGGCGCAGCGAAATCTGCTCGTCGCGCGCGAGCACGACGTCGGCGCACGTGTGCCGCCCCACCGTCGCGTACGCCCCCGGCTCGGCAGGCAGGTCGAGCGACCCCATCTCGCTGCGCGCGCCGTCGCCCGCGTACGACCACATCAATCGAAAGCCGCGCTCGACGACGGGCCGCCGC
>DATIQP010000851.1:0-6448 GCA_035470765.1 Polyangiaceae bacterium
AAGCGCCTTTCCGTGCGCGCCGGTGTCACGCACGATGACCTGAGGCTCGGTGTAGATCTGGTCCCCGAGGCAGATCGTGGCGTCGTTGCCGCCCGTCGCGACGCCGTCGATCGCAGCCTGGACGGTCGCGTAATCGCCGGGCACCGTGAAGCCGTTGCACGAAAACGCGCACTTCCCCGCGACGCACGCCTGGTCGGCGCGGCACACCGTCGACCCGCACACGATGGGCGCCGCAGCATCTCCGGCATCGCCGGCGTCCAGGGACGCGTCGGGGCCGGAGGTCTCCTGCGCCGCGTCCGCGATCGGGCTCACGACGTCGCCGCCGGCTCCGTCCTGCGCGCCCGCGTCGCCGTTGGATGGGTCGTTGGAGCTGCACCCTGCGACCAAGAGCGTGAGAAGGAGAAAGGTGTGGCGCACGAGATCAGTCTACGCGGTTGCCGAGCTGCGATCTTCCTGCGATCGCGACGAAGACGTCGTCCACGTTCCAGTCCCAATGCAATGTCCCGGCGGTGCGGGTGCGGACGGCTTGCATCTCGTGCGCGACCCAGCTAGCTCGCGACGTGAAATGGTCCCCGTCTCCACGCGCGCATGGGCGCTGCTGGCCATCGTCCTGGGTGCGAGCGCGTGCAGTCGTCCCGCGCCACCGGCGCCGGGCCCCGGAGCGTCGCCGTCCGCGACGTCGTCGACCGCGCCCGCCGCGTCTCTGGTGCCGATCGCGTCCGCGAGCGGCACGAACGCCGCTCCGCCTCTTGGTGCTCCCACCGTCGCATCGCCTGCCACGAGCGCGCAGAGCCATCCGTCGGCTCCCGCGAGCGGCGCCAAGACCGAGCGCGGGACCGGCGGCTGTGGACCGCTTCCGCCCGAAGCGAGGACCCCCTGCGGGGGCGACATCTACAGCTGCCCGCAGTGGTCCTGCGTGAACGGGAAGTGGGTCGATACGCGCCCCAGGCGCGGCGCCGGCCTCCCGCCGCTCTGATCGCGAGCGTCGCCCTCATGGCGTGCTTGCACCTGACGGTGCGATTCGCTACAGGCGCGCGTCATGCGTACTCTTCCTTTCGTTCTCGTCGCGGTCGTCCTCGGCTCCACCGTCTCGCTGGCCTGCAGCTCCAACCCGGCCCCCACGCCGACCGCCGACACGCCGAGCCTGAGCGGCGTGTTCCCCAGCAGCGCTTTCCTGGCGCGCTCGGCGGACGTGCTCCTCAGCGGCTTCGCCACCAATTTCTCACCCGCGGCGACCGTCGACTTCGGCGCCGGCGTGACCGTGAAGTCCGTCAGCGTCTCGAGCCCGACCGCGCTCGTCGCTTCCATCGAGGTCGACGCGACCGCCGCCGAGGGTCCGCGCGACGTCACGGTCACCGACGGCGCGCAGAAGTACACGCTCAAGGCCGCCTTCTCGCTCCAATCGCCGACGGTCGTGACGGCGCGCGGCACGCTCGCGCAAGGTTCCGTGCTGACGGTGTCGGTCGTGAACCGTGATCCGAGCACGCCGTTCGACACGACCGCCGTGCAGAGCCTGCTCTCGCAGACGTACCTGGGGGTCAAGCTCGACACCCTGCCCCCCGGCGTGGCCGCCGGCGTGACGAGCGTCACCTCGGACGAAATCGTCGTCAACCTGGAGACGGACGTCCAGCTCGCGCCCGGCAAGTTGCAGCTCACCCTCCTGAGCGGCACCGACCCGAGCGCGCAGATCAAGTTCCCGTTCACGCTCGACGTGGCGGCGCGTACGGCCACGCCCCTCGTCGCCGGCGTGCCCGCGCAGGTCGATCTCGCGACACCGTTCGCGAGCGGTCTCTATTCGCTGACGTCGACGGCCACGCAGATCGTGGAGCTCGCGGTGACGTCGTCGTCTCCCACCGCGCAGCCGGCCGCGGTCGTCCTGCCGACGAGTGGGAAGTTCGCAGACGCCTACGGCGTTGGCACGGACCTGTTCTTCGTGCCGAGCAACGGCGACACGCTCTACGGCGTCGTGATGGACGGCTCGGGAGACACCAAGGCGCCGATTTCCCTCCTGGCGACGACGACGACACTGTCCAGCACGGCCGCCGAGGCTGCGTCGAACGACACCGCCCCGACCGCGCAGGTCATCGGGTCACTGCCCTTCGTGATGACCGGCGGCACGCTCAGCTCCGGGGGCGATCTCGACTGGCTCGTCTACACGGCGGGCACGAGCGACGTCGGCAAGAGCTTCGTCGTGGCCACGGCCCCGGGCGATCCACGGACCGACACGGTCGTCGATGTCATTCGTGCGAGCAACATGTCGAGCCTGGGCGGCCCGAGCGCCGACTCGAGCTTCCTCGACGTGTTGGTGAGCGCGCCCATCCCGGCCGCGGGCAACTACTACATCCAGATCTCGGCGAGCTCGTTCTTCGACCCGAGCCACTCGAGCTACCAGGCCATCGTGCTCGTTCGCTGAGCGGGCACCGAAGCCGTGCTTGCGGTCAAGCCGTGGGCCGGTAGCGCTCGCGCACGTTCGGCAGCAGGTACTCGGAGAAGGCGCGCGCGAGGTCGTACTTCGGGTGGAAGCCCCAGTCGGCGCGGGCGATGCGATCGTCGCAGTCCTCCGGCCACGAGTCGACGATGGCCTGACGGCGCGTATCGGGGACGAAGCGGACGTCGGCCGACGGGAACGCGCCGCGGACGAGCTCGGCGAACTCCTTCGCGCTCGGGGCGAAGGCGGAGATGTTGTAGACGTGCGTCGAAAGCTTCTCGACCGGCGCGTCCATGAGCGCGAGCAGCGCGTCGATCGCGTCCGGCATGGCCATGAAGGGGATGCGCGTGTCCTCGCGGACGAAGCAGTCGTAGGGCACGCCCTGCGCCGCGGCGTGGAGCATCTCGGGCAGGTAGTCGCTGGTGCCGCCGCTCGGAAGCGTGAACGCGCTGATGAGCCCGGGGAAGCGAATGCTCCGGAAGTCGACGCCCGTGCGCGCGAAGACCGACACGCCATTGTCGCTGGTGCGCCGCGCGCCGGGGAAGTCTTCGGCGAGCTGGCGGTAGTGCTGCGCGAAGTAGCGACCGAGGTGCTCGCAATACAGCTTGTTGCACCCGTACATCGTCGTCGGCATCAAGCACTGCTGCTCGTCGATGCGGCCGAGCTCGCGCTTCTGGGCCAGCGACGCGATGCCGTAGACGGCGATCGAGCTCGGAAACAGGAACTTCACCGGCTTGCCGTGCCAGCGAGCCTGCTCGACGGCGAGCTTCAGCAGGTTGAGCGTGCCGGTGACGTTGACCTCGTGCGCCGTCTCGGGCGTGAACTCGCTGCGCGTCGAGAGCAGCGCGGCGAGGTGGAAGATGGCGTGGATCTCGTACTCGCTGACGAGGCGCTCCAGCATGTGGCGATCGAGGATGTCGCCCGCGATGGTCGCCTTGCACAGCTTGGCGAGCTCGGGATCGATGTCTTTGATGTCGAGGGCGAGGACGTCGTATTGGTGATCGCCCGACAGCGCGTGGATGAGGCCATGCCCCATCTCGCCGTTGGCCCCCGTGATGAGCACGACTGGTTTGCGTCGCATGGATACCTGCGCGTCACTCTAGTTCGACGGCGTAGGCGGATGCCAGCACGGCGCGAAAGGACTCGAGCGACTTCACCCCGAAGAGCGCGGTATGCGGTGCGTCGAACGCCGCGTGCACGGCCTCGGTGATCGCCCGCTCGTCAGGCGATTTGCCCAGCGCCGCGAGCCTGTCCTCCAGATCGCGCACCGCGTCGAAGGACGCCATCCACTCCCCGCCCACACGCATGCGCCCGGTCACGTCCCGCCCCGCACAGACCGGCCCGATCGCCTCAAGGGCCCGAGCCGCCCAGGGCGCCGCCTCCGCCTCCGTCTCCGTCTCCGCCTCCGCCTCCGCCTCCGCCTCCGCCTCCGCCTCCGTCTCCGCCTCCGCCTCCGCCTCCGTCGCCAGCTCTGCGAACGCGAGCGCCACGTCCTGCTCCAGCCTCGCGTCGTCGACCGGCTTTCCGACCAGCGCCTCGACCGTCGAGGGCGCCTTGCCCGCGTACGAAGCGCGGTCGTAGGTGTCGAAGGGCGCGCGCACCGCGACGAACGCCTCGACGACCGTGCGCGAGGTAGCGCGCGAGTGCGCGACGCCGACGTGCGCCGCCGGGTGGTGTGCGACCGAGATCCAGTCGCGACCGAAGTACTTCGAGAGCGCGCCCGTCTTTCCGAGCGCGCGCAGCAGCGGCCTCACGTAGCGGTTGAGGACGCGCGCCTCGTCGCAGTCCACGAGCGCCGACGGGCGCGCGAGCGCGAGCACGACGTGCATCGTCCCCGGGCCGACGCGCACCGCGCACCCAGGCGAGCCGCGCACGAGCACGCGCTCGCCCGCGCGCGGGGCATGATCGCACCCTCGCTGGAACGCCCCGAGCAGCACACCCGCCTCGCTCGGCCACGCGATCTCCAGCACCGTATCGGCCGCGAGCCTGCGAGTCATCGCGTCGCGCGACGCGTTCGCGGTGCGTGCGAGCGTTCGCGCTCCAGCGTGTCTCACCGCGAGGGTCGACATCGTAAGGCTTTTACCACACGCGTTCTCTTGGGCTAGGCTCGCCAGCGAACGGAGGCATTCATGAGAGCACGCATCGCCGTTGTCGCTGCAGCCCTCGGGCTTTTCGCTTCGCGCTCGGCTCACGCCACGCCACGCTGGGTGGATCGACTGCTCACGCTGCCGGGTCCCGTCGCGGGGACCATCGATCTCGGCGGCTCGTTCGCACACTCGGACGCCGACTACGGCGCCCCGTGCGGCGTGTGCTCGTACAACGGCACGGGCGTGAACGTCGAGGGCGTCCTCGGCATCGCGAGCCGCGTGGACCTCGGGCTGCGCGTCGGCTTCCGAGGCTTCACCGACGGCAACGGCGTCAACGAAGGCGCGGCCACCGACGCCGACGCCTACGGCCGGTTCTTCGACCAGCTCGCGTACTACGGCGGCACGACCGGATACAACGACGTCTACGGTCCGTTCGCGGTCGCCAACCCCGAGTTCCGGGTGCGCGTGCGAATCCTCGACGTCCGACACGTGTTCGAGCTCGGCGTCGAGGCGCGCGCGATCTTCCCGTTTTATCAGGGCACGGACTTCACTCAGGTCATCGGCGTGCCGATGGCCGCCCACCTCGGCCGCCACGTCCGCATCGACTTCGGTGGATACAGCCACTTCACCTTCGTCGGCGGCAATCGCCCCGTCGTCGCCACCTTCGACGTCCCCGCGGCGTTCTGGTTCCAGGTCCACGACCGCGTATTCCTCGGACCGATGGTCAACCTCCGCTGGTACTCGGAGGACGTCTACCGGAACGGGTACGGCCCCGCGAACGTGGACGTCGGCCTGGGGTTCGGCCTCGGCGTCTCGCTCGCCCGCTTCCTCGACCTCAAAACGCAGCTCTACATGCCGCGCGTCGACGACGGCGTGCACGAGATCGGCGTCAGCGTCGGCGTGGGCTTCTATTTCGGCCGAGAATGAAGGCGGCGGCCGCGTCCCACACGCGGCCGTCCACGTCGGCCTGCTTCTCGGCGGCGCGCTTGGGCACGACGAGCGAGTGGTCGCCGCCCTCGACGGCCAGCAGCGTCGCGCGCTCGCCGAGCCCGCGCACGAGCTCGGTCATCTCCTCCTCGGTGGCGAAGCCGTCGCGCGTGCCCGAGACGAAGAGCATCGGCAGGGCGATCTTGGGCAGGTGCGCGTCGCGGCGCTGCTCGGGCTTGCCCGGCGGGTGGAGCGGGTAGCCGAAGAAGATCAGCCCTTCGATCGCGAGCGCATGCTTCGCGGCGATCTGCGACGCGATGCGGCCGCCCATGGACTTGCCGCCGATGAACAGGGGACCGCCGAAGCGCTCGCTCACGGCCGAAACCACGCCGCGGTAGTGCTCCTCGAGGACCTCGGGGCGGTCGGGCGCCTTGCGTCCTTTCTGCACGTACGGGAAATCGAAGGTGACGACGCGCACGCCGCGCGCGGCGAGCCCGGCGGCGTAGCGCTGCATCCAGGGGTGGCTCTGCCCCGCCCCCGCGCCGTGGGCGAGCACGAACGTGGCCTTCGCGGGCCCGGCTTCGTGGACGCGGAACGTCACGGCGTCTCAGACGACGCCGAGCTTCTTGCCGACCTTCTCGAACGCGGCGAGCGCGCGATCGATCTGCTCGAAGGTGTGCGCGGCGCTGATCTGCACGCGGATGCGCGCCTCGCCCTTCGGCACCACGGGGTAGAAGAAGCCGATGACGAAGATGCCCTCCTCGAGCATTGCCGCGGCGAAGTCCTGCGACAGCTTCGCGTCGCCGAGCATGATCGGCACGATGGGGTGGATGCTCTCTTTGATCGGCAGGCCGGCTTTGACGATCCCCTCGCGGAAGCGCTTGGTGTTGGCGACGGAGCGGTCGCGCAGCTCCGTCGTCTTGCCGAGCAGCTCGAAGACCTTGAGGCTGGCGCCGACGATGGGCGGCGCGACGGTGTTCGAGAAGAGGTACGGCCGCGAGCGCTG
>DATIQP010000852.1:0-2360 GCA_035470765.1 Polyangiaceae bacterium
CACAACATGGTCTTCGGGACTCCCGAGTACATGGCGCCGGAGCAGGCTCGCGGCGACGAGCTCGACGCGCGCTGCGACATCTACGCGGTCGGCGTGATGCTCTACGAGCTCGTGACGGGCAAGGTGCCGTTCACGGGCAACACGCCGCTCAACGTCCTGACCGCGCAGCTCACCGAGCCGCCCAAGAGCCCCCGCGAGCGCGCGCCGGAGCGCGGCATCTCGCCGGCGCTCGAGGCCGTGATCATGCATGCCCTCGCCAAGGACCCTCGCGATCGCTACCCGACCGCCGCCGCCTTCGCCGTCGCCATCGCCCACGCGCAGTCGCATCCCGACGACGTCGCGGGCGTCACGCCGCAGCGCGCCGCCGTCGGCGCGGGCGTGCAGCTCGTCCGACGAAGCGACGACATGGTCCACGCCGTCACGCTCCCCGGCCCGGCTCCCGCCGCGAGCAAGCCCTCGCTCCCGGCCTTCTCGCCCGCGCCCCAGCCCTCGAGCCGCGCGTGGTTGCTCGTCTGGGCCGTCGCCGTCGCCATCGGGATCGCGGTCGGCGTGTGGCTGTCGCTCCGCGCCAGCTAGTCGACGTCGACCTCCCACGGCAGTCGACCAGCGTCGACGCATGCCCTAGGCTGCACGCGATGGATGGGGTCGGCCGATGGTCCGAAAGACCGGCTGCGCGTGTGCTCATCGCGGTCATCCTGGCCGCGCTCTTCGTCGGCGGCGCGCTCGTTCACGCCCAGCGCGTCAACGTCGATTGGCGCACGCACGATCAGGGCTCGTACATCGCCTACGCGAAGAGCATCCACGACAGCCGGGGCCAGGCCCTCGGAAACCGCCTCCAGATGCCGGCCGTCCCCGAGCTCCTTTCGACGTTCTATCGCGACGGAGAAACGCCTGCGGAGTTCTTCCCCCGCGCCAAGCTGGTGTGCATCGCGCTCGGGGCGCTCGCGGCCACGCTCGCTGGGGTGCTCCTGTGGTGGCGATTGCCGCGTGCCCCCGCGGCCGTGGTGGGGTGCGTCGCCGTCTTCTTCGTCTTCGCTTTCCGAGCCGGCTACGTGCAGGCCGAGCCGCTGTCGTACGTTTCGATCTTCGCCCTCTTTCTCGCCATGACCGATGCCTGGAGGCGCCCGTCGTGGCCGCTCGCCGCCGCGATCGGGCTCGTGCTCGCCGCCGCGTTCATGATCAAGGCCACGGCGCTCCTCGGCTTCTACGTCTTCGCCCTCTGCGTCGTGTCGCGAGCGGCCGTGCGGGTGGTCCGCGGTCCCTCCGCGAGCGACGCGGTGCCGCTCGCGCAGCTCGCGCTGTCCTTCGGCATCTTCCTGGCGGCGATCTGGCCGTACGCGAGCAACAGCCGACGCCACTTCGGGCAGTACCTCTACAACACGAGCTCCACCTACGTCATGTGGTGCGACTCCTGGGAAGACTTCCTCTCCCGCATCGCGCGGCACGACGAGCTCCCCACCTTTCGTACGTACTGGCAGACGCACACGCTCGGTCAGATGGCCTGGCGTGAGCTGCGAGGTCTGGGCGAGGTGCTCGGCAATTGCCTCATCTCGCACGGCTACGCGCTCTTCGTGCTCCTCTACCTCGCGATCTTCGTCGCGATGGTGCGCAAGCACGCGGACGTGAAACACGCCCTGTTCCGCCGCGATCCCCACGCCCCCGCGTGGTTCGTCGTGCCCTACTTGCTCGCGCACCTGCTGCTGTTCGGCTGGTACGGCCCGATCGCGGCGGGCAACCGCTTCATCCTCGGGATGCTCTTGCCCAGCATGTACTCCGTGGCCGCCGGTCTCTCGGCTCACGCGAAGCCCGAGCACGCGCTGGAGCTTCGAGGCAGGAGCTTCGACTGGACCAAGCTCAACGTGGCGATCCTCGTCCTCGTCGCGGTCCACCTCGTGCTCTACTTCCCCTACGCGATCGCGACGCACTACTCCGGCGGGTGATCGAGCCGGCCCTAGGTGCCCGCCCGACCCCACTCCTCCGGAACCGCCAAGGCCTCGCGCGGCCACTCCCGCGGCGGCGTCCCGTCCGCCCCCAGTCCGAGCGCGCGCGACAGCACGTCCAGGATCTCGCCCGGTTCGATCCCCGCGTCGCGCAGCGCCCGCACGCGCCCGCCCGGCGTCCGCTTCGAGAGCCGCGCTCCGTCCTCCCCGCGCGCGAGCGGCAGGTGCACGTAGCGCGGCAGCTCCGCCTCGCGCGCGCCGAAGCACCGCATGAGGAAGAGCTGCCGCGGCGTCGACGCGAGCAGGTCCGCGCCGCGCACGACACAACCGATGCGCATCGCGAGATCGTCGACGGCCACGGCGAGCTGATAGGCGAACACGCCGTCGGCGCGCCGCAGGACGAAGTCGCCGACGTCGCTC
>DATIQP010000853.1:0-9424 GCA_035470765.1 Polyangiaceae bacterium
AGCTCGGTGCGGTCAGGGAGCGAGCTTGGCCGCGCGGAGCACGCCGCGCACGACGTAGTCCTGGTACGTCTCGTTGCCGCACAGCCACAGCGTCAGCGGCTGGGCGAGCTCGCCGCCCGAGGCTCCGCGCAGCAGCTCGGCGACGCCGAGGACGTCGAGCTCCTGCAGGTGGACGGTCTTCGGCAGGTGCTCCTGCTCCTCGAAGCGCGCGGCCTCGAAGAGGATCGGCTCGCCGAAGGCCTCGATCGCGCCGCGGTGGCGCTCGGTGTCGAGCTCTGCCAGCGCCAAGAGCTCCCAACCCGCATCGACGAGCACCGGGAACACGTCGTCTTCGCCCTGTTCGCCGAAGGCCTCGCGCCCGCCCGGATCGATCTCGAAACGCTCGAGCCGCGCCCGCAGCACCTCGCGCGAGGCGCTCGACGCGTCACCCCAAAACGCCGCGAGCACGGCGCAGACCTCCTCCTCGGTCGCGCGCCGCACGAGGCGCTCGTCGCGCGAGGTCTTGTCGATGGACTCGTCGCCGAGGACCGACCGCGCCCACCGCCCGAGCTCGCTCTCGTCGCGGTCGTCGGTCGCGGCGGCGAGCGCGTGGACGAAGTGGGCGCGGCCCGCCACGTAGCGGTGCTTGCCGAGCGCTCGCACGACCCGCAGCGCTTCGTCGACGGTGAAGACGGGGAGCTCGCGTGCCTGCATGGGTCTCACTCGAGCGCGAAGAACTCTTTGATGCGCGACAGGATGCGCTCTTCCTCGGCCCGTTGCCGGCGCTTCTTCTCGTCCTCGGTCAGCCCCTCGCGCACCGCGAACAGCTCCGCCCGGCGAGTCGCCAGGGCGTGCGAGAACTCGGCCGCCACCTCGGGCCGCGCCTTCATGACGTGGTCGAACGCGTCCTTGTCGAGGCGGTAGCACTCGACGTCGGTGAGCGCGACGACGTCCGCCGAGCGCGGCTCGCCGGTCATCAGCCCCATCTCGCCGAAGAAGCTCGGCGCCTCGATGGTGGCCACGTCCCTGGACACGCCGTCGCCGCGGACGCGGATCTCGACCCTCCCCGAGACGAGGATGTAGAGCCAGTGGGCGACGCCGCCCTGCCGCGTGACGGTCTCGCCTTTGACGAACGGCGCGTAGCGCAGGTTGTCCACGAGCGATTCGAGCTCCTGCGGAATCAGCGGCTTGAACAGCGTGACGGTGCGGAGCGCGTCGAGCCGGCTCTTGCGGTGGCGGACGAGCCGGCGCGCCTCCTCCTCGTCCCCGCCTGGCGCGTGGAAGACGGTCTGGGCGGGCAGCGCGAGCGGGATCGCGGCGCGGCGCAGGGCGGCAAAGATGCGCGTGCGCACGGCGGAGTTCGTCGGGTCGTCGAAGGCCAGGTCCGTCAGCCAGTAGCGCACGGCGTAGTAGCCGTAGCTGTCCCGGCCCGTGCTGGCGAAGTCGAAGCAGATGCAGTGCGGCTTCGGCTCCTCGGCGACGTTGGGGATGGGTGCATTCTGCAAGGCGTCGTTGACGACCTCCATGACCCGCGTCGGCGAGTAGCGAAAGTCGACGTTGAAGTACACCCAGTAGCGGTGCTGCCGCCGCGGCTGGCCCTCGCGCTTGCCGAGCACGAGGATCTGGCTCTGGAGCAGCGACGAGTTCGGGACGATGAGCGTGCCCCAGTCGCGCGTCTCGAGGACGGTGTGGCGCCAGCGAATCTCCTTCACCTTGCCCTGCCGGCCGTTCTCGAGCTGCAGCCAGTCACCCTCCTGGAACGAGCCGTCGAGCTGCAGGGCAACGCCGCCGATGATGTTGCCCAGCGTGGACTGCAGCGACAGCGCGAGGATGGCGCTCGCGACCGCGGACGCGCCGAGCACCGAGCTGGCGTTGACGCCCGCGGAGTGCAGCGCGCTCATCGTCACGGCGATGTAGGCGATGGCGATGGCGAGCTCGGTGACGATGGTCGGGAGATCGATCGACACCGCCGGCAGCCCCAGCTCGAAGACCGTCGCGGCGACGAGGTTGATGGCGACGAACGCCGAAAGGAGCTCGGCTCCGAACGCCGCGCGCCACTCCCACACGTTCGCGCCGGCGCCGTGGGCCAAGAGCCGCAGCCCGACCAGCGCGACCAGGAGCACGAAGAGGATGACCGTGCGCCGCAGCATCTTCCGGCCTTGCTTCCGGAAGCGGTTCACGAGCATCGCTACGAGGACGAGGCCTGCGAACAGCGCGACCACGACCCACTGTTCCCTCAGAGTCTGCACGCCCATTGGCGACAACCCTATCGCAGCTCGATGCCTGCCGCGTCAACTCGCCGTCAACCAGCCGGGGGGCTCGCGCCGAGGGCGGCCTCGAGGAGCTGCTTCTGCTCGACGTAGTGGCTGGCCTTGCTCCCGGTGGCGGGGCTCGCGCTCTCGACGCGCGAGGCGAGCGAGAGCGGCAGCCGGTCGCCGATGACCTCGCGCAGCCGCGCGTTCAGGAAGTACCAGGCGCCCATGTTTCGCGGCTCTTCCTGCACCCAGACGAGCGGGGTGCCGTCGGCGTAGGGGGCGAGCGCGGCCTCGAGCTCTTCGTTGAACGGGTAGAGCTGCTCGAGCCGCACGATCGCCACGTCGGTGCGGCCTGCCTTGCGGCGCGCGTCGTAGAGGTCGTAGTAGACCTTGCCGCTGCACAACAGCACTCGCTTGATCGTCTTCGGGTCGGCCGGGTCGGGGATGACGCGCTGGAAGCGACCCTGGGCGAAGTCCGCGAGAGGCGAGACGGCCTCTTTGTGCCGAAGGAGGCTCTTGGGCGTCATGACGACGAGCGGCTTGCGCCAGGGGCGAAGCACCTGGCGGCGCAGCGCGTGGAACAGCTGCGCGGGCGTCGTGAGGTTGCAGACCTGCATGTTGTCCTCGGCGGCCAGCTGCAGGAACCGCTCGAGCCGCGCGCTCGAGTGCTCGGGGCCCTGACCCTCGTAGCCGTGCGGCAGCAGCAGCACGAGGCCGCTCAGCCGCAGCCACTTGTCCTCCGCCGAGGAGAGAAACTGGTCGATGATGACCTGCGCGCCGTTGGTGAAGTCGCCGAACTGCGCCTCCCAGATCACGAGCCCGTCGGGTCGGTCGAGGCTGTAGCCGTACTCGAAGCCGAGGACGCCGGCCTCCGAGAGCGGGCTGTCGAAGATCTCGACGCGCGCCTGAGTGGCCGCGAGGTGCGCGAGCGGCATGTACGAGGCGCCCGTCGTCATGTCGTAGACGGCGGAGTGCCTGTGGGTGAACGTGCCGCGCCGCGTGTCCTGACCGGTGAGCCGCACCGGGAACCCCTCCACGAGCAGCGACGCGAGCGCGAGGTGCTCGCCGCCGCCCCAGTCGAGCGGGCGCCCCTCGTGGGCCGCGTCCCGCCGGTCGTGCGTCAGCACCTTGAGCACCTTGGGGTGCGGGTGGAAGCCTTCGGGCAGCGCCGCGAGCCGATCGAGCAGCGCCAGCAGGTCCTTCTCCGGCACCGCCGTGTCGACCTCCGGCACCAGCGCGTCCAGCCCGCCCTTGTAGTGGCTCCAGACGCCTTCCATCGCGCGCGGCGGGTGGAGGTAGTCGCCGGTGCGCGCGTCGGTCAGCGCCTCGGTCAGCGCGGCCTTCCGCGCCTGCGCGACCGCGTCCGCGCGCTCGCGCGTGATGGCCCCGCGCTCCTCGAGGCGGCGGGCGTAGGCCTCCCGCACGCTCGGTGTCTTGTCGATCACCGCGTACATCAGCGGCTGCGTGAAGCGCGGCTCGTCGCCCTCGTTGTGGCCGTACTTGCGGTAGCAGTACATGTCGATGACGACGTCGTGGGCGTAGCGAGCCCGAAACTCGGCGGCGAGCTTGGCGACCCACACGACGGCCTCGGGGTCGTCGCCGTTCACGTGGAACACCGGGACGCGCATCATCCGCGTGATGTCGGTGCAGTAGCGCGTGGAGCGGCTGTCGCCGGGAACGGTGGTGAAGCCGATCTGATTGTTGACCACGACGTGGATCGTGCCGCCGGTCGCGTAGCCCTCGAGCCCGGCGAAGTTGAGCGTCTCGGCGACGATGCCCTGGCCCATCATCGCCGCGTCGCCGTGGATGAGCAGGGGCATCACGTTCTTGCGGTTGCCGCGCGACTGCTTGGCCCGCACGCGCCCCTCGACGACCGGGTTGACGATCTCGAGGTGGCTAGGGTTGAACGACATCGTCAGGTGCACCGCGGCCCCGGACGTGGTCGTCACGTCGCTCGAGTAGCCGAGGTGGTATTTCACGTCGCCGCCGCCGAGGAAGCGATCGGGGTGCTTGTCGTCGAAGGCCGCGAAGATCTCCCGCACCTTCTTGCCGAGGGTGTTGACGAGCACGTTGAGGCGCCCACGATGGGCCATCCCGAGGACGATCTCGTCCACGCCGAGCGCGCCCGACTCGTCCACGATCACGTCGAGCATCGGGATGAGGCTCTCCGCGCCTTCGGCCGAGAAGCGCTTCTCGCCGACGAAGTTCTTCGCGAGGAACTGCTCGAAGGCCTCGGCGGCCGTGAGCTTGCTGAGGGTCCGCAGGGCCTGCTCGGCGTCGGGGATGACGCGATTCTTCGTGGACTCCATGCGCGCGCGCAGCCACGTGCGCATCTCGGTCGATTCGAGCTGGGTGAACTCGACGCCGATCGACCCGCAGTACGTGGCCCGCAGGTGCTCCACGATCTCCCGTAGCGTCGCGTGCTCCGGCATCCCGCCGACGTTGATGGTGGGTACCACGCGATCGAGGTCGGCCTCCGTGAGACCGAACGTCTCGAGGGCGAGCTCGACGCCGCGCTCGGGTGGCGGCGCGAGCGGATTGAGGTTGGCGTAGAGGTGGCCGCGGACGCGGTAGGCGTTGATCAGCGCGTAGACGCGCCCGGCGACCTCTTCCCCCACGACGCTCGCGGCCGCGCTCGGCGGCGGCAACGAGTCGAGGGGCAGGGGCAGCTCGAGGACGCGTACGCCGAGCAGCGCGGCCGGGGCGGCGGCTCCGTTGCCGCCGTTGGTCTTGGGTCGAGGCGCCTCACGCCCGCTGGGAGCCTCGAGCGATGCAAAGAAGCGCTGCCACTTCTCGTCGAGCGAGCTCGGGCTCTCCACCCAGCGGGCGTGGAGCTCTTCCACGTACCCAGCGTTGATGCCGAATTGTTCGAAGTTCATCAGGGTGCCGAAACACCCTAATGCCTCCGGGGCTCACTTGCACTGGTTCGAGATGCAGCTCTGCCCGCTGGGGCAGTCCGACGAGGACAGGCACTGCGGATTGGCTTCCTGCGCGTCACGGCAGGTCCCGTCCTTGGCGCAGTAACCGATGCGCGCGTCGATGAGCATGCACTGGGTGCTGCTGGTGCAGGTGTAGCGGCAGTAGCCGTCCACGCACTGCTGGGTGGACAGGCATTGCTGGCCCGTGCCGCCGCAGTTCGGGCTCGGCCGCGTGTCGACGACGCACGCGCCCTGATCGCAGTACTCGCCCGTGGGGCAGGACGACGTGGCGCTGTTGGGATCGCACGCGGCGGTGCACTGGCCCTGCACGCACTTGGGCGTCGAGCCGGAGCACTGGGCGTCCGAAGTGCACTGGTTGCCGCTGGGCTCGCAAACGCCTTTGCTGCTGCACGTCATGCCCGTCGGGCAAGTCTGGCCCTGGCTGCAGTCGACGAGGCACTCGCCGTTCGCGCAAACCTTGCCCGCGCCACACTCGCTCGAATACTGGCAGGCGTTGTTGGGATCGGTGCACAGACCGCCGGCGCACACCTGGCCGCCGCTGCAGTCCGCGTTGGTGCTGCAGGAGCACGGGCCGTTGGTGCCGCCGCAGGCCTGGCACTTGTTCCCCACGCACTCCTCGCCGGCGCTGCAGTCGGCCTTCGTGGTGCACTGGAGCGGGGTACCGGGCGTCGTGTTCGGCGGCGCGCAGAGCCCGTTCTGGCAGGTCGTGCCCTGCGCGCAGTCGGTGTCCGCCTTGCAGATCGTCGCGCAGCCCTTGCTCGTGCAGATCTGGTTGGACAGACAGCTCTTGTCGCCGGTGCAGCTCTGCGTGGCCGGCGGATTCACCGGGTGGCAGCCGTAGCCGTCGCAGTTGTAGCAGCCGGTGTTGTCGCAGTAGTAGCGCGTGTCGCCCGGACCGCACCCTTCGGCGGAGGCCATGACCCCGATGCCTGCAAGCGCAGCAGCGGCCACGGTCACGCGAGTCAGAAGGCCAAAGCTCGTCATCGTCATGCCTCCAGGTACCTTCTCCCGCGGCTCGCGCCGCGTTCGGTCGGGAATCTCCAAGCTCATCGTATCCATATGCCGTGCCAGGTCCACTCTCCCACGAAATCCCGAGGAAAATGGGGTGGGCCTCGTGACATGTGGGGTCCTGTTGCCGCTCCGGGTGTGAACGGATGGTCTCATCTGCCGCGGACGCTCCGATTGACCCCATGGGGCGTTCAAGCTACCTCCCTCCGCATGCAGCTTCGCTCCGTGGTCCGTATGGCGGTCCTCGCGCTCGCCTTCACTCCTTTCCTCGTGCGGGACGCCCGCGCCGACCAGCAGGCGGGGATGCGCGTGGCCGTCGTCGACGTCCAGCGCGCCATGTTGCAGACCGAGGACGGGCTGCGGGTGCAGGCGACGCTCAAGAAGGAGTTCGACAAGCGCCAGCAGGAGCTCAACAAGAAGCAGGCCGATCTGCAGAAGCAGAAGGAGGACATCGACAAGCAGTCGAAGGTCCTCAGCAAGGACGCCTACCAGAAGCGCCTCGAGGAGCTTCAGCGGCAGATGATGGAGCTTCAGACTCTGTTCGTCGACTACAACAAGCAGCTCGACAAGGAACAGAAGGAGAAGACCGAGCCGATCTTCGAGAAGATCATGGCGATCGTGAAGCGCATCGCGACGACGGAGAACTACGACATCGTCGTCGACAAGACGACCGTCGCGTACGTGCGCACCGACCTGGATCTCACCGACAAGTGCATCCAGATGTACAACAGCGGCCAGGTCCCGACGACGCCGTCGCCCGCGGCCTCCGGCAACGCGCCGAAGTGAGATGATCCCGCTCCGCGCGGCGGCGTCGCTCGCCGAGCTGCGCGAGCGTCACGGTGGCGAGCTGCGAGGCGGCGACGCTGGCCGCGTGACGCACCTGTGCCGCGTCGAGGACGCGGGGGCGGGAACGCTCGCGCCGGTGCTCGCGCCGCGCTTCGTCGACGCGGCGGTCCGCGCGCACGCACGCGGCGCCTCCTTGCTCGCGGACGCGGCGATCGCCCTCGATCCGAGGCTCGCACCCGTCGCGGCGTGGGTGCACCCGGCGGCGAGCTGGGCGCTCGCGGAGCTGCTCGACGAGTGCGACGCGCCGCCCGTGGCCGCCACGTGGGGAGAGGGCACGGCCCTCGGCCCCAACGTCGTCCTCGGGCCGCGTGTGACCATCGGCGCGCGCGTGCGCATCGACGCGAACACGGTGATCGGCCGTCCCGGCTTCGGCTGGGCTTTCCGCGGCGGCGACGTCCGCGCGATCCCTCAGCTCGGCGGCGTCGCCATCGAGGACGACGTCACGATCGGTCCGCTGTGCACCATCGATGCCGGCACGCTCGCGCCGACGCGGATCCGGCGCGGCGCCAAGCTCGACGCGCAGGTCCACGTCGGCCACAACGCGGACATCGGCGAGGGGTGCATCGTCGCCGCGCAGACGGGGTTCGCGGGCTCGGTGGTGCTCGGCAGAGGCGTGCTCGTCGGCGGGCAGGTGGGGATCGCCGATCACGTTCGGGTCGGCGCCGGCGCGCGCATCGCGGCCAAGAGCGGCGTCATCGGCGATGTACCCGAGGGCGCGGTCGTGGCAGGATACCCTGCCGTGCCGCGAGGGCGATGGCTGCGCGCGCTCGCGCGGCTCTACCGAGATCTCCCGCGGCGCAAATCTCCATGACCACGCTGCTCGAAATCGATCGCATCCTGCAGATCCTCCCCCACCGCTATCCGTTCGTCCTCGTCGACCGGGTGACGGAGGTCGAGCCCCACAAGCTCATTCGCGGCCACAAGTGCGTGAGCATGGGCGAGCCGTGGTTCCAGGGCCACTTCCCCACGCGGCCGATCATGCCGGGCGTCCTCATCCTCGAGTCGATGGCGCAGATGGGCGGGCTGCTCGCGTACGCGAGCGAGCCGTTCGACGCGTCGAGCTCGCTGATGTACTTCCTCGGCGTCGACAAGGTGAAGTTCCGGCGTCCCGTCATCCCCGGGGACCGACTCGACCTCGAGGTGAGCGTGCTGCACCACCGCACGAACGTTTGGAAATTCCGCGGCGAGGCGCTCGTCGACGGCACGGTGTGCGCGCAAGGCGAGCTGCTCGCGTCCGTCGTCGATCGCAACGGATAGGCAAAAGCCACATGCCGCTCGTCCACGCGACCGCGATCGTCGAATCGGGCGCCGAGCTCGCCGGTGACGTCGAGATCGGCCCCTTCGCCGTGATCGGGGCGGGGGTGCGTCTCGGCCCGGGCTGCCGCGTTCACGCGCACGCGGTGCTCGCGGGCCCCCTCGTGCTCGGCGCGCGCAACGTCGTCCACCCGTTCGCGGTCCTCGGCGGCGCGCCGCAGCACAAGAAGCCCGGCGGCGTGACCCACGTCGAGGTGGGCGACGACAACACCTTTCGCGAGCACGTCACGGTCCACCGTGGCACGCGCCAGCCGACTCGCATCGGCTCGGGCAACCTGTTCATGGCGCAGGCGCACGTCGCGCACGACGCGGAGATCGGCTCCGCTTGCACGATCGCCAACGCGGTCCAGCTCGCGGGGCACGTCGTGGTCGAGGATCACGCGACCTTCGGCGGGCTTGCGGGCGTGGCGCAGTTCGTGAGGGTGGGGGAGGGGGCGTTCGTGGCCGCGGGGGCCATGGTCGAGCGCGACGTGCCGCCCTTCTGCATCGTGCAGGGCGATCGCGCGCGCGTGCGCGCGGTGAACCGCGTGGGCCTGGAGCGTCAGGGAGTGCCGGCCGAGAGCGTTCGGGAGATCGAGCGCGTCTTCCGCGCCGTCTTCGCGTCGAAGCGCCCCCGCGCGGAGGTGCTCGCTACGCTGACGACGGACGACGCGTTCGCGGCGAAGCTCCTCCGCGCCCTGCGAACCTCGCCGTGAGTCAGCTCTTCTTGCCGCCGAGGTTGCTCCCGTCGCCGAGCAGCTCGTCGAACGCGCGATCGAACTCGTCGTCGGCGCCGACCGCGACGGCGCGGACCGCGGCCTTCGGCTCCGAGCGCGTCAGCTTGCGGATGCGCTCCTGCACGTCCCGGTGGTTCGGGTCTCGACGCATCACGCGCTGGTAATAGTTGAGCGCGTCCTTCGTCATGCGCATCGTCTCGTAGGCAGCGCCGATCTCGAAGCAGAGCACCGTCTCCTGCTCCGGCGTGCGGACGCGCGCGCTGAGACCCTTCTGGAAGGCCGCCACCGCCTCCTTGAGGTTGCCGCGCTCGACATGGATCATCCCGATCATGTGTCGCGCGATGCACTCCAGCTTGGGATCGCGGGC
>DATIQP010000854.1:0-4715 GCA_035470765.1 Polyangiaceae bacterium
TCACGTTGCCCTCCCTGTCCCTCGTCCAGCTCCCGATATGCGCCACGCGCTGCGCTTCCCTCAGCTCCGCCTCTCGGGTCTGCAGGGCTTGCTCCGCAAGCTTTCGATCCGAGATGTCCGACAAGATCCCGCACAGGCCCAACAGGCGTCCCTCTTCATCGTAGTACGGGAACTGAGTCGCGAGGAACACGTGAGCGCCGTCCTTGACCTCGATGGTCTCCTCGTAGGTCAACCCGACGCCTGCCTTGAAGACCGCCTCGTCCTTGGCTTGCAGCGCTTCCGCCAAGTGGCGCGGGAACACGTCGAAGTTCGTCTTCCCCTTCAGGTCGGACTCGCTCATCCCCAGCAACTGCGCGGCCTTCTTGTTGACCATGACGAAGGCGCCGCGCAGGTCCTTGATGAAGATGACGTTGGGCGAGTAGTCGACCACCGACTGAAGCAGCTTCTGGCTCTCGCCGAGCTCGGCGGCCATGCGCTTCAGCTTCTCGTTCGAGCCCTCGACTCTCACGAGCGCCTGGTGCTCGCTCAGGCGCGCGCGCTTCAAGCGATTGACCAGCAAGGACACGGCGCCGGCCTCGCCCAGGAAGAGGACGCCCTGGAGCGCCGCGTTGGGCACGCTGTAGCCCGCGACGGCGGTGAACAGGACTCCGGCGGCGACCGCGGAGAGCGCCCCCGAAAGCAGGCCCGGCCCGGCACCCCAGAGGATGTTGGCGATCAGGACGGTGACGAAGAAGAAGTTGAACGCCGCGCCGCCTCCGAGCCACGGCACCAGGAGGAGACGCACGCCGAGCGTCGCGCCCACCGCGAGGACGGCGTACAGGTACGGAAGGATCCGGCTCGCCGCCGTCACGCTCGCGCTGGGCGTCACCCGTTCGAAGCCTGGCGCCAGCCGTCCACGCGAATGGAGCATGAGGACATCTCTCTGGACGAGGCGATGCAAGACGAGCGCCAGACAGAGGATGCGGTGCGACCCGCGCGGGGGCAGCGCCGGCGCAGTGGGGAGGCAGGAATTGCGCACGCCCCTGCACTTCGATCCACGCGCGCGTGGGGAGAACTCGCCGGACCTTCAGCCGAGGCCGAGCCGCTGCAGGAGGGCCCGCAAGTGGGTGCGGCTCGCCCCTTCGTCCCACGGCGCGACGTTGGCGAAGGACGCGTCGAACGTCAGGCTGACGCTCGCGGCGGCAGCGTTGATCTCGGCGACGCGCTCGTCCGAGACGGGAATGTGATCCGTCGCGTCACGTCCGCGAACGCGCCCCAGGCAAACCTCGGGAGGCGCCTCGACGCGAGCGAGGTGGACCTTCGCCAGCGTGCGAAGCTGGTCGACGAAGGTCTTCGTCCACGCCGACGCGCCGGTGAGCTCGATCACCACGACGTCGTGGGCCACGAGCTCGCCTCGAACCGCGTTCGCGACCTTCTGGTACCCGTCGCGCTCCCAGTCGTCGTTCCGAGGATCTCTCCGGTGCTCGATCCAGAGGGGCTCGACGCGCAAGAAGCGGAGTCCGAACGCGCGCTCGAGGAACGCACCGATCGTCGTCTTGCCGGCCCCTTTGAGACCGACCAGCACGAGCACGTGTTTGGACACCGGCGACATGGCTACGGTGGTGGTCAAGACCAGGTGCGGGGCAGAAGAAGGTACGCCGCGATCATGTCGCTGAGCTCGTCGATGAACGCACGGCGCGCGACGCCCTCGAAGGCGTCGTCGAGGAGGGCGACGGTCGTGTAGCGGGACGCCCGCACGAGCAGGAGCGCGGCCATCTCCAGATCACGCGGCTGGACGCGCGCGCGCGCGGAGGCGAGGAGCGTGGCCACCGTCTTCGCGGCCAGCGCGTCGATGCGGCGCATCGCGGCGACACCCGAGACGCGCGGCAGCTCTTCGAGCAGCACGCGGTGGAGCTCGATATTGCGCTCGAGTGTCTCCACGGTGCTCGAGACGAAAGCTCGGATCAGCCGGGGCAAGTCGTCCGTGCCGAGCTCGGCGACGAGCGCCAGGAGCCCCGCGTGCTGGCGGTCGGCCTCGCGTTCGTAGATCGCCGTGACCAGCGCCTCCTTGCTCGGGAAGTACTGGTACATCGAGCCGGGGCTCACGCCCGCGAGCTTCGCCACCCGCGCGGTCGTGGTGCGGCGCAGGCCGGCCTCCGCGAACAGGCGCGCCGCGGCTTCGACGATCGCGTCGTGCGTCTCGCGAGAGCGCGCCTGCTGCGGCGTGCGGCGGCGCGCGGGCTTGCCGGAGCGGTGCATGGCGCGAGCATAGCGCGAGCCCAACGGCTGCGATGGCGAGAGCGAAATCGGATCGCCCTCCTCTTCCCTCGGCTGCGCGGGCTGCAAGTCGCCGATCTGGCGTGCTTTTTCTTGGGTCGAGAACGCGAGTGGCGACCGCTCGGCGCCGTCGCCATGTTGCCGCCAACATGGAGCTCTCCTCGATCGAACCGGCGCCGCCCGCCCGCGTGCGACGCGTGTCGCAGCACCTCGAGATGCGCGATGGCGTGGAGATCGCCATCGACGTCCACCTCCCGGAGGTGGCCCTTCGCGGCCAGAAGGTCCCAACCATCGTGCGGCAGACCCGCTACTTGCGCAGCGTCGAGTGGCGCCGGCCGCTCGACGCCGTGGTCCAGCGGTGGTTCGTCGACGGGAGCCACCAGACACGACGGAAGCTCCTCGCGCGGGGCTACGCGTGGGTCGACGTGGACGCGCGCGGTAGCGGCGCGTCGTTCGGGAGCAGGCCGTGCCCGTGGCACGAGGACGAGGTACGCGACGGCGCCGAGGTCGTCGACTGGATCATTCGCCAGCCGTGGTCGAGCGGCCGCGTGGGCGCTGCCGGGATCTCCTACGACGGCACCACCGCGGAGATGTTGCTCGTGAACGGGCACCCCGCGGTGAAGGCCGCGATTCCACAGTTCTCTCTCTTCGACGCATACGCCGACGTTGCGTTCCCCGGCGGCATTCACCTCGCGCAATTCACCGAGTTCTGGAGCGCGATGAACCGTGGTTTCGATCGGAACGACCCAAGCGAGTTCATCGGCCTGTATCTGGGTCTGCGTGCGCGGGGGCGTCTCGACAAGCTGCTCGACGACGCGTCGGTCAGCGCGGCGCTCTCCGCGGGTGTCCGGCGTCTTGGAAAGGGGGTGATGGGCCAGCTTCTTCGAGGCGTGCGGCGCGCGGGAGACGACCCGGAGTATGCCCGTGTCGCCGAGGCCGTCCTCGCCCACGCGAGGAACGAGGACATCCACTTGCATGCGCTGCAGGTGACGTTTCGGGACGACCCCGTCCCCTCCAGGCTGATGGGCCGCGGCGTCGGCATCGACTACTTCTGCCCCTCCACGTATGCCGACCGCATCGCCGCTTCGGGCACCGCGGTGCTCGGGTACAGCGGCTGGTGGGACATGGGCTACCAGCACGCGGCGATCAAGCGACACCTCGCGCTCGGCGGCGGCGCACATCGGCTCGTCATCGGGCCGTGGGATCACGGCGGACGGCACGACATCGGTCCATCCGCCGACTTTCGAGCCACGACCTTCGATCACGACGAAGAGTACGCGCGCTTCTTCGACCTTCACCTGAAGGGGGAAGGGGACGGTGTGGAAGGGCCCGTTCGATATTTCACGATGGGAGAACAGAAGTGGAAGACGTGTAGCTCGTGGCCGCCGAAGGCCGACACGGAACGGCTCTACCTCGCACCGGGTCGACGATTGAGCGCTGGCGGGCCACCGAGCTCCCCTGCCCACGACGTGTACCGCGTCGATTACGCTGCGAGCACGGGGCATCTCTCGCGCTGGAAGAGCGGCTTCGGGATGCCGATCGACTACTCCGATCGCAAGCGGCGCGACGAGAAGCTGATCTTCTACGACTCTGCCCCGCTCGAGCGCGACACCGAGGTGACGGGCCACCCCGTCCTGACGCTGTTTCTCGCCGCCGACGCAGCCGACGCGCACGTGTTCGCGTATCTCGAGGAGATCACGCCGTCGGGAGCCGTGCGCTACGTCACCGAAGGCGCGCTGCGCGCGATCCACCGCAAGCTGTCGAGCGACGCCCCTCCGTACCCGATGGCGGTCCCGTACCGGACGTACCGCCGGGCCGACGCGATGCCGCTGGAGCCGGGAGTCGTCGCCGAGCTCGTGTTCGATCTCCTGCCCACTTCGTACCTGTTTCGCAAGGGCCACCGCATCCGCTTGGCCATCGCCGGGGCAGACTGCGATCACGCGCGACCCCTGGCCGACCGGCCGTCGACGTTCCGCTTGCACCACGGCAACCCGCGGCCGTCGCACCTCGCGCTGCCGGTCGTTGCGCGCGCGTGAGGTCGACGGCCCGCACGGCTGCCACGGAAAGGCTCTGCTCATCCCCCCCGGCGGGTGCGAGGGGGTCCCGCGTGCCACGGAGCACCCGCCGTGGGGGGGACGCGCGAGCGCAGGCGGACGCGCGCAGCGTCGCGAGGTCGTCACGCGTCACTCGGGGCGACGCGAGCACGCCGCCGAGCACGCGCGAGGGGGGGCAACCCTCCTCTGCTCTTCTCCTACTCGTACCGCAGCCCGTCCACCGGGCGCAGCTTGCTCGCCGCGTACGCCGGGTAGATCGTCGCCAGCGTGCAGATGAGCATCGCCGACACCGCCACCGCGAGGAAGTCCCACCCGCTCACGTGCACCGGCAGCTTGTCGATGTAATACACGTCCGGCGGCAAGCGCAGCCCGAACCACGACAGCCCCGCGCACTGCGCGAGGCCC
>DATIQP010000855.1:0-5635 GCA_035470765.1 Polyangiaceae bacterium
GATCGACGAAGCCGCGCTGCACCGCGCCGAGGACCTGGTCAACGACGTCATCCGCGGCGACGTCACCGTGCGCTCGCTCTTTCCCACCGCCGAGGAGCTCGCGAGGATGGACCTGCGCCGCGCCCCGAAGGTGAGCGCCGGCGTCCGCGTCATCGAGGTCGAGGGCTTCGAACTGACTCCGTGCGGCGGCACCCACTGCACCCGCACCGGGCAGATTGGTCTCGTGCGCGTCGCGCAGGTCGAGCGCTACAAGGGCAAGCTGCGCCTCACTTTCGGCGCCGCCAAGCGCGCGCTCGACGACGCGCGCGCGAAGGATGGCGCGCTGACGAGCCTGGCGCAGAGGCTCACGTGCGGTCCACTCGACGTCGGCGCCGCGGTCGCCAAGCTCCAGACCGAGCTCAAGCAGCGCAACGACGCGCTGGCGCACGCCCGCGGCGAGCTGCTCGATCTGCTGGTGCGCGAGATCCTCGCGGCTCACCCCACCGACCCGAGCGGGACCACCGTACTCCGCCTCCGGCGAGCGCACGACGACGTGGGCATGCTGCGCTCGCTCGCGGGCAAGCTCGCCGCCGCGCGGGCCGACGTGGTCGCGCTTTGCTCGAGCCCCGATCCGGAGTCCGGCGGATCGCTCGTCGTGGCCCAGCGCGGCGCGAGCGCGGCCTTCGACTGCGGCGCGTGGATGAAGGACGTGGCGACGCGGACGGGCGGCCGTGGGGGCGGCAAGCCCGATCGCGCCGAAGGCCGCATCCCGCCCGGCGCCGACCTGGGCTGAGCCGCGTCGATCGGGCGAGTAGCACCTTGCCACGGCCTCCCCTTTGGTCGACGCTGGGCTTGCGATGAGCTCCACCCCCATCCCGATAGCTCGTGACGACGACCCCGAAGACGTCTCGTGGGCCCTGTCCACGGCGGCCACCTCTTTCGCGCGCGGCGATCGCGGCGAGGCCCTCAAGTGGTTGCGCCGCGCCGCCGAGGCGGCGTCCGAGGCGGAGCGCGACACGCGCGCGCTGGAGCTCGCGAAGGCCGCCGCGGAGCTGAGCGCGCTCCCCGGCGCCGCGGTGACGGCGACGCCCTCGCGGCCACCCCCGCCGGTCCCGTCGCGGCCACCCCCGCCGGCCCCGTCGCGCCCGCCGCAAATCTCGGCGTCGCGCCCGCCTCCGGCCGCCCCATCGCGCCCGCCGCCTCCCGCGCCGTCGCGCCCGGCCCCCGCCGTTCCCCCGGCCGCGCCGACGCCTCGGCCCGCCGAGACCAGGAGCAAGGGGCCGAGCGGCGCTCGCGCGAAGGGCGGCTCGGGGTCGAAGTCCAAGCCCGACGAGACCGGCAAGCGCGCGGCGATGCGCAAGTCGATGTCGGGCGAGGTGCAGCGGGCGCGCGCGACGTCGACGCCGGACGACAGCACGGAGACGAAGGAGACCGTCATCACGGAGGTCCGACGCCCCCTCAACACGCCGGCGGCCGGCGTGACCGCTTCGGAGGCCGATTCCTGGCCGACCGAGACGAGCGAGCCGGCGGACGAGAAAGCGACGTCGGTCTACGGTCAAGAACGGACGCGGATCGGCACACCGGCGTACAAGGACAAGGGCCGGAGCGCCGCGCCGGTGGCGACCCACGCGGTGCGCGTCGTCATCTGGCGAGGCCCCGACGGCGCGCTGCGCGTCGCCCCGCAAGGGACGAGCGTCTCCGCGGTCACCATGGAGGCGGTGCTCGTGGCGCTCGATCCCGAAGCGGACTTGCTCGCGTGGCTCGCGCCGCCCTGACGGCGGCTACTTCTCGCCCGAGGGGCTGTCGGCGAAGAGCGACGGCGGCGCGCCGCACGCCTCCGTCGGTCCCTCGACCTGCACGGTGGCGTACTCGACCGCGTAGACCTTCCGCAGGTGCGCGGCGATGGAGGTGGCGAGCAGCGGGTGCTGCGAGCCGTCCGCGTGCACATGGACCACGATCGCGTCGTGGCCCGCGCCGAGCGACCAGACGTGCATGTCGTGGATCTCCACGACGCCCTGCTGCGCCTCGATGACGCTGCGGATCTCGTTCACGTCGAGGTGCGGAGGCGCGGCCTCGAGCAGGACGAGCAGCGCGTCCTTGAGCAGGCGCAGGGCGCCGAAGACGAGGATCGCCGCCACGATGAAGCTCGCCAGCGGATCCGCCGAGACCGGACCGCCGAAGCGAATGACGAGCGCCGCCACGAGGGCGGCCACGCTCCCGAGCGTGTCGCCGAGCAGGTGCAGCCTCGCCCCGCGGAGGTTCAGCTCGTGCCCCTTCTTTCCGTGCGCGTGGCCGTGCGCGTGCGCGTGTGCGTCGTCGGACGAGTGCTCGTGAGGATGGATGACGTCGTGCAACAGCCAGGCGCTGATCCCGTTCACGACCAGCGCGCCCACCGCCACGTAGAGCATGATCGCGGCTTCGGGGCGTGACTCGCCGCGCAGCGCCCCCACCGCGTTCGCCAAGATCTCCCCCGTCGCCACGAGCACGAGCGCGACGTTGAAGATCGCGACCACCGGCTCGGCGCGCCGCAGCCCGTAGGTGAAGCGCGGCGTCGGCCTCCGCACCGCCACGCGCATCGCCACGAGGCTGGTGATCAGCGCGAAGACGTCCATGAGCAGGTGCAGCGCGTCGGCCTGGAGCACCGAGCTGCGCGCGGCGATCGCGCCTGCGAGCTCGGCCACGAAGAAGACAGCGACCAGCGCCGCGACGAGCCGCAGGCGACCCTCCTGCCGCGCCTCGTGTGGCGAGAACGCGCCCGTGGGCCCCGGTTTGGGCCGCGTGGAGAGCAGCGGCGCGACGACCTCCACCGCGGGCGAGGCGTGGTGGTCGTGATCGTGATCGTGGTCGTGGTCGTGACCGTGGCCCATCGCGCTCACACGAGCACGTAGTCCTCGGCCACGTTGACCGTCGACACGCTGAGCACCGACGATGTCTCCTCGTCGCGCTGCACCGCGAGCAGATAGAGGCTCTGTAGGATGGCGGGGTGGTCGTGCACCAGCGTGAGGAACTCTTCACGCGGCAAGAAGAGCGTGACGGTCGGGTGCACGGCGACCACGTCGGCGTTGGCCTTGCGGCGGAGCACGAGCGCCACCTCGCCCACGACGTCGCCGGCGCCGAGCGTCGAGATGACGAACGGCTCGCCCCCTTCGTGCCCGACGATCGCGATGCCGCCGGAGGCGATGAGGTGCAGGCCGCTCGTGTCTTGCCCCTCCGCGATGAGCTTCTCGCCCTTCTCGAACACCTTGGTCTCGAAGCGCTCCACCAGCGCGGGCCGCTCGGCGGGGTCGACCGCGATGAGCACCGGCGACGTGCGGACGAGGTTCGCCACCATGCGGCGCCGGCAGTGGGCCGCGAGCTCGATGCCGACCTCGGGTCGCTTCTCGGCGACGGCCTCCAGCGCGTCTCGGCGGGCGACCAGCAGGATCGACGGCCGGCACGCGACGACGCTCGCGGCGCGCGGCGCGCGCGACAGAAGCGCCATCTCGCCGAAGAGCGCCCCGCTCATCAGGCGCGCCAGGGTCATGACGTGGCCGTCCTCGTCCGGCCCTTCGGGCGTCCGGCGGACCTCGAGCTCGCCGCGCGCGACGATGTAGGCCTCGGAGCCCTCCTCGCCCTGCACGACGACCTCCTCGCCGGCCGGCACGGTGATCATCTCGAAGGCCGAGATGAGCGCGCGGAGCCCTTCCTTCTCCAGGGCGGAGAAGAGCGGCAGCGGGCCGAAGAGCGTCTCTGGACCTTCGCGCGAGCTCTCGTACTTGGCCTTCGCCTCGTGGATGATCTGCGTCGCCTTCGAGAGCAGCGCAGGGCCGGTCAAGAACGAGGACAGCGGCTGGAACTTGTTGAAGCTCGGAAGCGGCGGCGGGGGCGGCGCGGCCTCGGTGAGGCGGGGCGAGCCCGCGCAGAACGCCGCGGCGACCTTGTCGACTTGATCGGACACGTCCACGCCCAGCTTGCGGAGATCGGCGATGGCCGCGACGGCGAGCGGGAGATTGCCGGAGTCGATGGCGCGGTGCAGGCCGAGCTCGAAGCCCTCGATGGCGGCCTCCGTCCGATTGAAGTCGGCGAGCAGCCGGCAGGTGAGGATCAAGCCGCTCGGCACCGACTCCTCGTGCTCGACGACGGCGGCGCTCCAGCGCAGCGCCGACTCGCGCTCGTCGGCGAGCATGAGCGACAGCGCGCGATCGAGCGGCGAGTCGTTCGGTAGGCTACCGGGCAGGTCGGGGGGGGCGGCCGTCGGCATCGCGCGCAGGATACACGATCTCAATCCTCGTCGTCGGGCAGCGGTCCGCTCGATCGGCCCTCCCGCAGGGCGCTCACGGCGTTCGCGGTCGCGCTGACCAGCGGGACCACCTTCGGGTAGTCCATGCGCGTGGGGCCGATCACGCCCACCGCCCCGGCCCGGACGCCGTGATCCGTGTAGGGCGCGCCGACGATCGAGAGCTGCCCGCCGCCCAGCGTGCCCGCTTCGCTGCCGACCACGACGCCCGCGCCTCCGGCGGCGATCGTCGCGTCGAGCAACTGGATGAGCTGCTCGCGCTCGTCGAGGGCGTTCATGACCTGCTTCATCCCCTCGGAGTTCTTGAACTCGGGCTGCTCGAGCAGCCGCGCCTGCCCTTCGATGACGATCTCGCCGGCGGCCTCGCCCAGCCCGGAGAGAGCGGCCTCGCCCAGCTCGAACGTCCGCTTGCGGAAGGCGTCGGCCTGGACGCGCTCGGTGGCGAGGCGCCGGGCGAACAGATCGCGCACCTCGCGGAGCGTCTTGCCCTCGATGGCCTCGTCGAGCAGGTTGTGCATGCGCCCGAGCTCCGCCTCCTCGAGCTGGGCGTGCAGGAAGCGGTTCTGCACCGTGCCGTCGTTCATGACGAGGACGGCGAGCACCTCGCCCTGCCCGAGCGCCATGAAGCGCAGCGTGCGCAGGGTGAGCGCATCCGCCCGAGGCGCGACGACGACCGCGGCGGTGCCGGTGAGATCGCTCAGGAGCTTCCCCGTCTCGCGCATCACCTGGCCGGGATCGATCGACTCGAGGTGCGCGCGGATGCGCTCGTGATCCTCCGCCGAGAGCTGCTGCACGCGCATGAGCGCGTCGATGAAGAGGCGGAACGCCTTGTCCGTCGGCACGCGCCCGGCGCTCGTGTGGGGCTGGGCGAGGTAGCCGAGGTCCTCGAGGTCCGCGAGGACGTTGCGGATGCTCGCGGGCGACAGATCGATGCCCGCCTTCTTGGAGATGGTGCGCGAGCCGACAGGCTGCCCGGTCGCGACGAACTCCGAGATGACCGCGTAGAGGATCTGTTTCCCACGATGGCTGAGATCGGCCATACCCAAAATTGTAGCCACTTTCGCGACCAGCGGTACATTGCGGGAATGCGCGCCTCGACCTTTGCCGCTTTCGCCGCTCTGTTCGCGACGGCCACGGCCTGGGCGGGACCCCACGCGGTAGAGGACAACGCGCCGCCGCCGCCGCTCGACGAGCAGGCCAGCCCCACCCCCTCGCCCGATCCGAACGGCAGCCCCCTGCCCGGCCAAACGCCGCTGGATCCGCTCCAAACGCCGGCAGACGCGACGCGCACCCCGGCCGCCCGATACGGGAGGCTCGATCGGGCGACGTGCGAGGCCGAGCTGAGGCGCCGCCAGATCGGCTTCGTCTCGGTCGGCGAGG
>DATIQP010000856.1:0-4253 GCA_035470765.1 Polyangiaceae bacterium
GCGCCGACGTCGTCGACGGGCCGGACGTCGGTCAGTGGTCGCCGCCGCCGAGCCGCGGGGGCACGTCCTTCACCGGCAAGGGCCTGGTCAATTTCCAGAACGGCTTCCTGCGGTGCGTGCGCTGCATCGGCGCCGTCGACCCGAGCGGCGTCTGCCAGCCTGCGCAAGGGCAGGGACGCACGCGGGCGGACCGCTTCGACGACGGCGCTTACGACATCGACACCGGCGAGTGCCGCTCGAACCTGTCCGGCACGAACGCGCTCTTCGAGACCTACTTCCCGATCGGCGCGCTCGACGCCGATCGGGGTGTGACCAAGGCGCCCGACGCGATCATCGACACGCGGTCGGCACCGCCTGGTGTACCTGTACACTACACGTATGTCCTCGACGCGGGGGCGCGCCCCGGCCCGCTCCGCGTCCGGGCGACGCTGCACTTCCGCGCGTTCCCGCCGTTCTTGCTGAAGGCGTTCGCCGACTATGAGGCGCGCATGACGGCGCGGCGCTTGAGGCCGAGCGGACCCCAGGTCACTCCAGACATGGTGCGAAGCCTCGAGATCGTCGACATCGCCTCGGCCGAGAGCGAGGTCCCGTGACGTCCGCCCTCGAGCCGCGTCGCTTCCCCGAGCTCGTCTGGAGCCACCCCGTGCTCGTCGCGCTCGACGAGCGCGGGCGCTCGGAGCTCGAGAGCGCGGGCGCGCTGCGCGATCTCCGAGTGGGCGAGCGGCTCTTCTCGGCGGGCGATCCGGCCGACGTGCTCTTCGTGGTCGTCTCCGGCGAGCTCGCGGTGAGTGCGAGCGAGAGGGCGCTCTTGCGCCGCGGCGAGGGCAGGCGAGCGTGCGCCGGCGACGTCGTCGGCGAAGAGGCTGCCGCGAGACCTCACGCCTCGCGGAGGGCGGACGCCGTCTGCGAGCGAGACGCCCGCGTCGCTGCGCTGCCCGCGCCGCTGCTCCGCAGGGTCATCGCGCGCGGCGGGCAGGGCGACGTCGGCAGGCGCGCGCAGCGCTGGCTCGTGCGCGCGCTCGCCTCCGATGCGCTGCGTGTCGCCGATTTCGCCGGAGATCTCCCCGCGCGAGAGCGCGACGTGCTGCTCGACGCCGGGCGCGCCGTGGAGCTGCGCAGAGGCGACGCCCTCTTCCGGCAGGGCGATCTCGCGGAGGATGCGTTCTTCCTCGTCGAGGGCATCCTCCAGCTCGTCGCCGAAGAGGGCGAGGTGCGCCGGGTGATCGCGTACCACGGGTCGGGCGATCTCCTCGGCGAGGCCGCGGGCGCCCGCGCGTGGACGGCGGTGGCGACGAGCGACGCGTGGCTCTTCGCCGTGCCCATCGACGTCTTCGGAGCGCTGGCCGCGCGGCACGCCGATGCGCTCTCCCGCGCGCTCCGCGTGCGAGGCACGGCCCGCTCGGTGCAGCGCGACGTCCGCGCCAACGCCACGCGCCACGTCCTTGCGGACCTCGCGCGCTTCGAGACGTCGCGGTCGCTGCTCGCCATCGACCAGGAGGCGTGCCTGCGCTGCGGGCACTGCGCCTGGAGCTGCAGCGCGTCGCACGCGGACGGCGTCTCGCGCCTGCTCCGGCGCGGCGACGTGATCGTGGCCACCGTGCGCGACGAGCGCCAGACGCTGCTTTTGCCGAGCAGCTGCCAGCACTGCAAGAACCCCGCGTGCATGATCGACTGCCCGACCGGTGCCATCGGTCGCGACGAGCATGGCGAGGTCTACATCCGCGAGGACCTGTGCACCGGCTGCGGGAGCTGCGCGAAGGCCTGCCCGTGGGACAACATCCGGATGGTGCCGCGGCCCGTGCCGTCCGACAGGCACCAGCTGCCCGTGATGGTGGCCGTCAAGTGCGACCTCTGCCGGGAGCGGAGCCCCGACGGCGAGCCCGACCCGGCGTGCGTCAGCGCGTGCCCCACCGGCGCCGTCCTGCGCATCGATCCCACCGAGGCGTTCGAGGAGGTACGGGCCGTGCTCGGCAAGAAGGTGGGCGCGGCCTCGGGCGCGGCGCGTGCACCGGCTCGCTCGCCCCTCGCACTGGCGATGCTCGCCGCCGCGTCGCTTGCGGCGTTCGGCGTCTACGCGCTCGGCCGTGCGATGCCGCGCGGGTACAGCGGCGCGCTGCTGCTGGGCCTGGTGCTGGCCCTCGGCGGATACGGGCTCGTCAAGCGCTTCGCGGCGCACGCCCCTCGAAGCGCGCGGCGCCTGGTCGCCGGGCGCCCGCACTACCTCGCGCACCTCGGGCTAGGCGTGCTGTCGTTCGGTGTGGCCGCCGCGCACGCTCGCCCGAACGAGCCCGGCGCGTCCGCCCTCGGCCTCGCGGTATTCGTCACCGGGGCGCTCGGTGTCGTGGCGGCCCTGCTGGGCGTCGCGGTCCCACGAAGGCTGACGGCGCTCGAGCGCGCGGCGATCCTCCCTGAGCAAACCGGAGAACGCGGCCGCGAGCTCGACGCTCGTCTGTTCCGGGACCTCACGGGCAAGAGCGATCTGCTCAAGGGCCTCTACGCGCGCGTGCTGCGGCCGTTTGCGCGCTCGCCGTGGGTCCTCGCGAGGATGGTCGTTCTGGCGCCGCCTCAGCGCGCGTCGCGCGAGCGGCTGACGGAGCGCGTCGTGGCGCTCGTCGGTGCCGCGGACGACGAGCGCCTGGAGGGGCTCGAGGGCCTGGTGGCGCTCGTGGTCGAGCGCCAGGCGCTGCGCGCACAGCGGGTGCTGCACGCCACGATGCGAGGGGCGGCGTTCACTCACGTCGTGCTCGCCGTCGGCCTCGCGCTCCTCGTCGTCATGCACCTCGTCGCCCAGGTGCGCCCGTGAGCGCGGCGCGCGAGACGTCCGCCCCGCCGAGCGACGTCCGGAGGCCGAGGGAGATGCTCTTCGCGGGGCTCGCCTGCGCGGCCGGGATCGCGCTCGCCGCCGTCGTGAGCGGCGGACACGGAGCGCGGAGCTCGCCGGGCTCTCTCTCCCGCTCGCACGTCCAGGCCAAGCTCGCCTGCACGGCGTGCCACGGACGGGAAGGCGAGGGAGTCTCGGCCGGCGCGGTGTGCACCGGTTGCCATGCGCCGGCTGGCCACGCCTCGATGCGGACCGGGCACGCCAAGCTCCGCGCGGCCGGAGTGCTCGGGTGCACGGACTGCCACCGCGCGCACGGTGGGGGCCAGAGCGTTGCCGTCGAGACCAGCGGCGCTTTCGTTCGGTCCGGGGGTGGCGGCGAGCTCACCGGCCAGTTGCCGCACGGAGCTCCGAAGGCGACGGTGCCCCTCGTGCCGCTCGCGACGTGTGCGCGATGCCACGACCTCGCCTCGCGGACCGATCCGATCGCGCCCTGCGCGGCCGAGCTCGGCTCGCGGCCACCCTCCGAGACGGCGAGCCTTTGCTTCGACGAGCACCAGATGCCGGGAGAGGAGCGCGGGCCCCGCAGCACTCCCAAGAGCGCGGCGCGCTTCGCGGCGTGGACGACGGCCGCCGAGGTCGCGCGGAGCACGCCTTGGGTCACTGCGCCGAAGCGCGGCGAGCACGCCGGCTTCGCGTGGCTCGGCGCGGGCCTCGCGGCGTCGGCCTTGCTCGTCGCGATCCGCAAGCGCCTCTCCCGAAGCCCGCGGCACGACGTGGAGAACGGTCCCGTCCCGGTCGCTCCGCCGCCCGTTCGCAAGCTCCCCGTCATCGACGCGAGCACGTGCCTCGGGTGCCACGCTTGCGTCGACGCGTGCCCCTTCGACGTCCTCGAGGTGCAGCGCTTCGTCGCCGTGGTGGCGCGCCCCGACGACTGCTGCGGCGTGGTGCTCTGCGAACAGGCTTGTCCTAACGGCTCGCTGCGCATGGCCGAGGGCGAGCTCGCGCAGGCGCGGCCCGTGGTCGACGAGCACCTCGAGAGCACCGACGTACCCGGCCTCTTCCTCGCGGGCGATCTGACCGGGCTGCCGCTCATCAAGAACGCCTTGCGGCAGGGGAAGATGGCGATGGATCGCGTTGCGGTGACGCTGCCGAAGCGGGCGCGCGGCCGCGGCGACGCCGACGTGATCATCGTGGGCGCCGGCCCGGCCGGCCTCGCCGCCTCGCTGCGCGCCAAGGAGCTCGGACTGCGCTACGTCACGCTCGAGCAGGCCACCGTCGCGGCCAGCATCCAGGCGTTCCCTCGGCACAAGCTCGTCTACGACCAGCCGCTCGAGGTGCCGTGCGAGGGCGAGCTCTGGCTCCGCGAGTGCACCAAGGAGGAGCTGCTCGCCCAGTGGACGCGCGTGGTGCGCAAGCACGCGCTCGCCATCCA
>DATIQP010000857.1:0-3246 GCA_035470765.1 Polyangiaceae bacterium
GGAGCGCTTCCCACTCCCGAAGCCACGCATCGTGCATCGATACGGCACGTAGCGAATCCTCTTCCCGAAGAGCCGGATGCGGGAATTCTGCATGTCCGGATCCGTGGGGGCCCCGCCGGGCGACCGGCGGGGCTACCCGACCAAGCCGGCCTCGTTCTTCCCCGTTCGGCCGGTAAGGCTTGGCGCGGTTCTTTCGCGCCCGGCATGCACTCTCACGACAGCCCGAAGCGTTCGTCCCCCACTCCGCGCAGGCCCCCAGCGCGCGCAACCAATTGGATTCCCACCTCCCGTCCCACCCGCACCACCCAACCCCCTCGGCGGCGGCGAAGCCGACGCCCAGAGGGGGCACGCACGCGCGCAGGCTTGCGCGCAAGGCCGCGCGCAGGCGCCTTGGTTGGCTCGCGTCCCCCGCGGCGCCGAGCACGGCCGAGCACAAGCCGAGCACGTGCGTGGGGGGAGCCCCACCCCCCAAAAATGAGTCGGGGCGAGAGGATTTGAACCTCCGACTCCTCGGTCCCGAACCGAGTGCGCTACCAGGCT
Source organism: Polyangiaceae bacterium (assembly GCA_035470765.1). GTDB lineage: Bacteria > Myxococcota_A > Polyangia > Polyangiales > Polyangiaceae > DASXHD01. Next base: position 541 of record DATIQP010000857.1, read on the forward strand.
GCGCTACGCCCCGGAGCTCTCCAACCAGAGACGAATGGAGAAGCGCGCCACTTATGGCGGCGAAGGGCTCGTCACGTCAACGAGAAACTGCCCTTCAGCCCGATTGACGGCCCAAAAAGCGCCGATCTGACGGAAATCGACGCGCCCTAGGCCGCGCTCGGCGGGGCCCGGTGCAGCCGCGAGGCGACGTGGAACGCCAGGTATGCGAACGGCGGAGCCGCCAGCACATCCACGGCGTAGTGGACGTGCTGCCACAAGAGCGCGCTCCCGACCGTGACGGTGCAGAAGAGGAACAGCGCCTTCGCCTCTCGCCCGGGCACGGCGAGGAACAAGAGAAACATCGTCGACGTGTGGCCGGAGAAGAACAGGTCCTTGGTCAGCAGCGACGTGCTGGTGAAGAACTCCGCGAACGGATCGCGCAGGGGAAGCATGCCCGGTGGAGCCGCCAGCGGCGTGAGGTACATGGCGAGCATGCGGAGCAGGAGCAGGACGACGTACGCCTGCACGCCGGTGACGAGCGCACGCGGCCGGGTGAGCAAGCGCGCGAGGCCGACGATGAGGCCGGCATAGATGAGCGAGAAGGTGAGCCAGGTGAGATCGCGCGGCGGCAGCGCGGCGAGCACCGGATCGGCGAGCGGCGCCACCGCGGTCCTGCGCTCGACCCACGGCAGCACGTGGCCGAGCAGGTTGAGGGTCGCGGCGAGGGCGATGGGCGTCACGAGGGCGTGTGCGCGGAAGGTCCGCGAGCGCCAGGCCTCGGTCCACGCGCCGCCGACTCTCTGGGCGCGTTCACCGAGCCGCGACGATCGAAATGAGAAGAACCCGGGCGACATCCAGCGGTGGATACCGTCCCTGCAAGACCCCAGCCATGCGATATGTCACTTTTTCGCGGCTGAGTCGTCCTGCGAGAAGATCGGCGCCCGCTTCTCGACGAAGGCGCGCGCGCCCTCGACGATGTCCGTGCCGCGCAGGGCCCACTGACCAAGCTCGGCCTCGATGCGCAGCCCTTCCTCGAGCGGCCGGCCCCAGCCCATCATCGCCGCCTGCTTGTCGGTGCGCATCGCGCCCTGCGGCAGCGCGCAGAGCCGCTCGGCGATCGCGCGCGCGCGCGCCAGCGCCTGGCCCTTCGGCACGATCTCGTTGGCCAGACCCATGCGCAGCGCCTCCTCGGCCCCGACCGCGCGCCCCGTCAGGATGAGGTCCATCGCGCGGCCCATGCCGACGATGCGCGGCAAACGCTGCGTGCCTCCGTCGACGAGCGGCACGTTCCATCGCCGGCACGCGACGCCCATCTCGGCGTGCTCGCACACGACGCGGAGGTCGGCGAGGCACGCGAGCTCGAGGCCGCCGGCGAGGGCGTGGCCGTTGATGGCGCCGAGGATGGGCTTGAAGATGTCCGTCTGGCGCGTGTAGCCCATGTAGCCGGGCCCGCTCGTGACGAAGCGGCGCTGCGCGGCGGGGGAGGCGTCGCGCGGCGGCCCGAGCCCGTCGATGCCGGACAGGTCCGCGCCCGCGCAGAAGGCCTCGTCGCCCGCGCCGGTCAGGATGGCGACGAACAGCTGGTCGTCGTCGCGGAAGCGGATCCATGCATCATGCAAGAGCTTCGCGGTCTCGCCGTCGACGCAGTTGCGCTTCTCGGGGCGGTTGAGGGTGATGACGAAGACGTGGCCTTCGATTTCGGTGCTGACCTTCGACATGGCACGCGAGAATCGCACAGCGTATCTTGCGTGGCCATGCTCCACTACCGAACCGCCTCCGCCATCGCCCTGCTCTCCTTCGCGGCCCTGCTCGCCTGCAAGAAGACCACCGCCGACTCGACGGTCACGAGCTCGGCGACGCTCTCCGCCGACGGCAAGCAGCGCATTGCCATCCAGGCCGACGACAAGGGCTTCACGCCCAGCTCCGTGACGCTGAAGAAGGGTCAGCCGGCGGTGCTCGTCTTCACCCGGACGACGGACGACACGTGCGCCAAGCAGGTCGTCTTCTCGGAGATCGGCATCAAGAAGGACCTGCCGCTCAATCAGCCCGCCGAGGTCGAGATCCCCACCGCCGCCGCGCGCACGCTCTCGTTCGCGTGCGGGATGGGCATGTTCAAGGGCAGCGTCGTCGTGCAGTAAGGGCCGCCCCGGACTGAAGTCCGGGGCAGGCGAAGACCACGTTGGATGAGCCCGTTTCAAGTCCGCCTTTCAGGCGGACTCTCTTTCTCGGGAGCCCGCCAACGGCGGGCTTTGCTCGCGACTCGCAACCGGAGTTCTTTGCCTGCCCCGGGCTTCAGCCCGGGGTGGCCCTAGAAGCTGCTCGGATGCTCTCCTCGAAGATGGAGAGCATCTCGTCGAGCTCGGCGTCCGGGATCGTCAGCGGCGGGCACAGGTGGACGGTGTCGCCGAGCGGGCGGAGGTACGCACCGCGCGCGAGGGCCTCGCGATAGACGCGCCAGCCTATGGTGCCGAGGTAGCCGCTCTCCTCCAGCGACTCTTCGGCCCGCTGCGAGTCCCCGAGATCCGCGGCGCCGACCATGCCGACGTGGCGGGTGCGCAGCACCCCGAAGGTGCGCCCGATGCGCTCCATCGCGGCGGCGATGCGCGCGCCCTTGCGCGCGGCCTGCTCGAGCACCTTCTCGTCCTCGTAGATGGCGAGCACCTCGCGCGCGACGGCGGCGCCGAGCGGGTTGCCGCAGAACGTGTGGCCGTAATAGAAGGCGCGGTC
>DATIQP010000858.1:0-3975 GCA_035470765.1 Polyangiaceae bacterium
CCGGAGGTGTCGATGCGACGGCCCAGCTCCTGCCCGTCGAGCAGCTCCATCACGATGTAGGGCAGCCCCCCGCGCGGCGTCGCGTGCACGCCCACGTCCAGCGTGCGCACGACGTGCTCGCTGCGCAGCTTGAACCCCGTCTTGGCCTCGCGGACGAAGCGCGTCACGATTTGCGGATCGAAGGCGCGCCGCGGGTGCAGCACCTTGATGGCTACCCGCTCGTCGAGCGGCACGTGCAGCGCCACGAACACCACGCCCATGCCGCCCTCGCCGAGCAGGCGTTCGAGGCGATATTTGCCCCCGAGCAGGTCACCGGGGTGTATGGGCAGCCCGCTGTCGGCGAGGGATCCTTTCGGGCCATCGGAGGGCATCGAACAGCACGTCCCAGGGTATGATGCCGCGGGTGCGGCGTCCATTGGCTTTTGCCCTGGTCCTTCTCGGGCTCTCGCTCGGCTGGTCGCCCTACGCGCGCGCGGAGGATCCGGACGCGCTCATCGAGCAGGGCCTCGAGCTGCGCGAGCACGGCAGAGACGCCGACGCGCTCGCGCTGTTCGAGCAGGCCTTTCACGCCGCGCCGTCGCCGCGCGCCAAGGCCCAGATCGCCCTGGCCGAGCAGGCCCTCGGGCGCTGGGTCGCGGCGGAGCGAGATCTCGGGACCGCGCTCGCGTCGGACGCCGATCCGTGGATTGCAAAATACAAGGATGCGCTCGAGGCAGCCCTGGCCACGGTGCGGACGCACCTCGGCGATCTGATCCTCAACGGCGGCATCGCGGGCGGCGAGGTCAGGGTGGACGGCGTGCCGACGGCCGTGCTCCCGACCGCGAGCCCGCTGCGCCTGGCCGTGGGCACGCACACTCTCGAGGTTCGAGCCGAGGGCTACTACCCGTTCTCGCAGCCGGTGACGATCCACGCCGACGCGCCCGCGGCCGTCACCGTCGAGATGCACGTGCGCCTCGAAGAGCCCACGCCGAAGCCCGACGCGCGCGGGGCCCAGACGGGTACGCCGCCCACGCCCCAACCCCACGTCGTGCCCGCCGGTCACGCGCAGCGCGTCCTCGGCATCGGGCTCGCCCTGTCCTCGGTCGCGCCCCTCGCCCTCGGCTTCATTGCCCTCGGCGTGCGCGCGTCCGAGGTCTCGGCCTACAACGCCGACGCGACCTGCCCCGGGCTCTCGTCGCCGACCCAACCTGCGGGCTGCCAGGCCCACGTCGACGCGGCCGGCACCTGGCAGGCCGTCTCGCTCGTCGGCTTCGTCGCGGCCGGAGCGCTCGCCGCAACCGGCCTCGTCGTCGCCGTGACCGCGCCGCGCGGCTCGCGCTCCGCGGTCGCCGTGACCCCGTGGGGAGCCACGTGGACGGCGTGGTGGTGAGCCTGCGCTCGCCCGTCGACGCGCTCGATCTCTTGTGCGACGCTTCACCCCCGAGCCGATGAAGCACGACCGAGCCGTCGCCCTCGTCACCTGCCTCGCCTTCACGTTCGTGACCACGCGTGCGTCCGCGCAGCAACGCCCCGTCACACCACCCGCCACACCACCACCGGCGCCGGCGATCGTTCACGTCGAGGCGAAGAACCCGAACGTCACGCTCGAACGACTCGTGAAGGACGATTGGGAGCTCGCCTGCTCGGGCGCCTGCGACAAGGCGCTTCCCGGCGGCTCCTACCGCATCTCGGGCAGCGGCATCCGTGAGTCCGACCCGTTCACCCTCGCCGTTCCGCCGGGACGACACGCGACGATCCACGCGACGACCAAGTCGACGTGGCTCCACATCACCGGGCTCGCCCTCATCGGGCTGGGCGTCGCGGTGGCCGGAGCCGGCGGGATCATCACGACGCTCATGGAGATCGGAAAGATCTCGGGGACGATCGATCAGGGCCTGCTGACGGCCGGCATCGGGATGATGATCGCGGGTGGGGTGACCATCGTCCCGGGAGTCGTGCTCACGGTCATGACGTCCTCGTCGACGGCGACCGTGACCTTCTGAACCGAGGCCGCCGTCGAGGTGACGAGGTGCGGCCACCGTGCGAACATGGCGCGCACGGATGAAGGTTCGCCTCTTTCTTGCCGGCTCCGTCGCCACGTGTCTCGTGGTCGGGCACGCGCGAGCCGGCGACACGACGCTGCACGTGACGACCAATGGCAACGGCGCGGCCGTGCTCGTCCAGGAGACCCCGACGGGGCGCGTCGAGATCTGCAAGCCGCCTTGCGATGCCAAGGTCGATCCCAACGGCGAGTACCGCTTCGTGGGCGCGCCGGGCGGCGGCGTCCGCGAGTCGCAGGCCTTCGGGCTGCCGAACGGGCCGTCCGTCGACGTCGACCTCTCCACGCGATCCCAGATCCGCTACGTCGAGGGATTCATCCTGCTCGGCGTCGGCGGCGCGGCGGCGATTGCCGGGATCGTGATGATGGTCGTCGGAAACGACATGAACCAGGCGATGCGACTGGTGGGGAGATACTCGAGTGTCATCGCGCTCGCGCTCGTCTGCGCCGCGGCGTGCTCGTCGGCGACCCCGTGCCCGCCGGCGACGAACGGGCTCGCCGAGCCCACCATCCCCGTCGCGTTCGACGCCTTTCGTGCCTGGGACCACTGGCCGTATCTACGGCTCGGCACGCGCGCGTACCTGCGCAGCACGTACGACCGCAGCGGCGGCAACGAAGCCGCCGACGCCTCGCACTACCTCCGCCTCGAGCCCGACCGCGCCGTCGCCGTCGACGTGCGCGGTCCTGGCGTCACGTACTTCGCCCGCGCGAACCACTGGCACGGAAGCCCGTGGCACTACCGCGTCGACGGAACGGATCACGTCGTCACCGAGACGGACACGGCGACGCCCGACGCGCCCACGCCGGATTCGTCGTTCATCCCAGCCGACGTCTTCGCCCCGCCGCTCAGCCTGACGTGGTCGACCACACACGGAGCCGATCTCCTCGGCGCGCCCATTCCGTTCGTCGACTCGCTCTCGATCGGCTACGAGCGCACCCACTACGGAACAGGCTATTTCATCTTCGATACGTTCCCCGTCGGCGCGCAGAACCTCTCGCAGTCGCTCGCGTCTTGGAGCGAGCCCGCGGCGCCACAAGACGTCCTCGATCTCGTCGGCCGCGCCGGACAGGACATCGCGCCGAGCACGCCGGACATGACGTCGCTCTCCGGGAGCGTCACGCTGGCGGCGGGGTCCGCGACGACGATCTTCGACGCGACGGGACCGGCGATGCTTCGAGCCTTCACCTTGCGCGTCGCCGAGGCCGCCGCGGCGGCGCTCGGCGCGGCGACGCTTCGCGTGACATGGGACGGCCGAACGACGCCGTCGATCGAGGCGCCTGTCTCGCTCTTCTTCGGCACCGGATCGCTCTTCAACCGCTCGTCGCGCGAATACTTGGTGAAGGCCTTTCCCGTCAGCGTGCGGTTCCAGGGCGGCAGCGTGACGTTCGCCACCTACTTTCCGATGCCGTTCTTTCGCACCGCGCACGTCGAGATCGTGAGCGCCACGAGCGTCGCCGTGGACTGGAGCGCGCGCACGCAGCCCTTCACCGATCCGACGAACTGGGCGGGCTACCTCCACGCGAGCTACGTCGATCACGGCGTCCCGACGGCCGGCGTCGACCTCACGCTCCTCGACACGACGCAGGTCGAAGGAGGCGGCGACTGGTGCGGAAGCTTCGTCGGCACGTCCTTCATCTTCTCCGATCGCGCCGTGCTCTCGACGCTCGAGGGCGATCCGCGCTTCTTCTTCGACGACAGCCAGACGCCGCAGGCTCAGGGCACCGGCACCGAAGAGTGGGGCGGCGGCGGCGACTACTGGGGCGGGCTGACGACGACGTTGCCTTTCTACGGGCACCCCGTCGGTGCCGCCGATGCGGCGAGCTCGCTCGACGCGGAAGACCAGATCGAGAGCGAGTATCGCTTCCTTCTCGCCGACGAAATGCCCTTCGGGAAGAACGCGCGTATCCGCTTCGAGCACGGCGCAGTCGACGACTCG
>DATIQP010000859.1:0-1697 GCA_035470765.1 Polyangiaceae bacterium
GTAGATCGCGTCGATGTCGTCGTGCGGGTAGTGCCACACGTTGTGACTGCCGAAGCCGTGCCGGCGCAGGTCGAGCCCGCGGACGCTCAGATACAGGGTGAGGTTGCCCGAGGAGTAGGCGTAGGACAGCTTGCGCAGCCAACTCCGCGGGAGCGAGCGTTCGCCGACGAGGCTCGCCGTGCGGCGCGGGTCGACGTTGGAGACGTAGCGCTCGGCGGTGAACGTCTCGCCGCGCCTGGTGCGCACCCCCGTCACGCGCCCGTCGTCGACGAGGATGCGTTCGACCTCGGTCTCGAGCAAGAGCTCGCACCCGGGCCGAGACTTCACGTACGCCGCGACGCTGTTCACGAAGTGCCGGTAGTGCTTCTCGGGGTAGTAGGCGCCGCGGTCGTAGGCGCGCACGAGCGCCACGTGCAGCAGCAGCGACACCTCGCCCGGCGGGAGCAGATAGTCGCCGGACTGTCCGGCGAGGATGGTCCGGAGCCGCGGCGGCATGCGGAGCGCGTCGTACAGGCGGCCGAGCGTCCAGCTTCGATACCTGAGCAGGTGAGGGAAGCGCAGGGGCGCCGTCACGAGATCGCGCAGCCCGACCGTCTTCGGCAGCCGATCCAGCTCGCGGCCGACGGCCATGACCGCGTCGAAGTAGCCGCGGAGCGGCGGCGCGTCGCTCGGGAAAGCGTGGATGAGCCGATCGCGGAACTTCTCGAGGCCGTTGGGGATGCGGTAGCGGTCGCCCGCGACGACGACGTGATCGAAGCCTTCGGGATCGAGGCGGTGGAAGCGGACCTCTTCGTGGAGACCGATTCGCCGGAGCAGCTCGTGGACGGGCTCGCCCTCGCCGCAGCCGAAGATGTAGTGAACCTGCGCGCAGAAGCGGTGCTTGCCGACCTCGAACGTGTGCGCGTACCCGCCGGGCACGTCGTGCGCCTCGAGGACGAGCACGCGCCGGCCCTGCGCCGCGAGCAGCGCGCTCACGGTGAGGCCGGCCATGCCGGCGCCGATCACCAGGTCGTCGAAATGCACTGTCGGCAAGGTTGCGGGCGACGCGGGAGCGACTCGCCGGGCCGTCTCGCGCAGACGTTACGCGAAGCCGGGTGGGGCGTCGATGACCCGCGCGCCCCGTTCACGGGAGAGGCGCCGCCTCGCCGGTGGCTTGCGGTCTATGCTACGTTGCTTCACTGCGCGCGCTCTGCGCGCGAAGCGCACGAGGGAGACAGATGCGGTCGATGAAACGCGTGGGAATCGTCTTGGTCGGAGTGGGGTTGCTCGCTGGCGCTTCCGTCCTCGATTGCGTGGGCGACTCGCCCGTGACGCCGCCCGACGGCTCCGTCGGCGAAGCGGGTGGAGCGTGCGCGGCGCGGAGCGTCGATGACACGACCGGCGTCTACGTGAGCATCAACGGCACCGACTCACCCACCTGCGGCGTGCGCACCGCTCCATGCCAGACGATCCAGTCCGGAGTCGACCAGGCCAAGCTGCTCGGTCGCTCGACCGTGTACATCGCCCGGGGGACGTACAAGGAGACGGTCACGCTGGCTGCTGGCATCACGCTCGAAGGCGGATGGGACACGCTGAGCGCCCAGTGGGTGCCGATTTGCGGAAGCGACGAGATCAGCGCGGTGAAGATCCAGATGCCCGACTCGGCGAACACCGTCGTGACGGCCAGCTTCACGGGCGCTGCGACGCTGCGGCTGATG
>DATIQP010000860.1:0-1595 GCA_035470765.1 Polyangiaceae bacterium
GCGGCCGGCATGGCCCACGAGATCGGCAACCCGATCACCGCGATCATGGGCATCCAGGACCTCTTGATCTCGGGCGACGTGCCGGCCGACGAGCAGGCCGAGTACCTCGCGCGGATGCGCAAGGAGACGGAGCGGATCCACCAGATCCTCCGCGACCTGCTCGACTTCGCGCGCCCCGAGGCCGCCGCTTCGGCGGCAGCGTCCGGCTCGATTTCCGCCTCGCCGGAGGAGTCGGGAGCGATCGGCTCGGTGGTCCTGTCGGAGGCGGTCACCGACGTGCTCTCGCTCCTCCGGCCACAGAAGGTCTTTCGCGACATCGAGGTCGCGGTCGACGTCGCAGACGTCGAGGTGCAGATCGCCAAGGACCGGCTCGAGCAGGTGCTGCTCAACCTAGCGCTCAACGCGTGCGACGCGATGGCGGGGGCGAAGACGAAGAAGCTCTCGCTGCGGGCGGCTCGCGAAGGCTCGAGCGTGCGCATCGAGATCGAGGACACGGGGCCGGGCGTGGCCGCCGAGGTCCGCGAGCGGCTGTTTCTCCCGTTCGTGACGACGAAGGAGGTCGGCCTCGGCACGGGGCTCGGGCTCGCCGTCTGCCGCGGGATCGTCGAGGGCGCCGGCGGGCGCATCGAGCTGGATTCCAGCTACACGCGGGGCGCGCGCTTCGTCGTCGTCCTTCCGGGTCAGGTCGACTGAATCCACTCGCCGAGCGGCACGACGGCGAGGCCCCGCTTCTTCAGCCCCTCGAGGATGCTCGGCAAGGCCCCGACCCCCGCCGGATCGTGGTCGCCCCGCTCCGCCGCGTCGTGCAGCAAGACGATCGACCCGTCGCGCGCCTTCGCCAGCACCCGCGCCGCGACGGCCTCCGGCTCCGCGCGCACGCCGTCGCGCGCGCCCACGTCCCAGCCGATCACGCGCAGGTGCAGCTCGCGCAGCACGCGCGGCGTGTGCGGCACCGTGTGGCCGATCGGCGGCCGAAAGAGGTGCACGCGCTCGCCCGTGATCTCCTTGAGCACGCGCACGCCCTTCTTCAGGTCCCGGCGCCACGTCCGCGGCCCCCGCATCGCGAAGAGCCGATCGTGCGCGTACGAGTGCAGCCCCACGGTGTGCCCGCGCGCGAGCATGTCGCGGACGACCTCGGGGTGGGCCTCGGCCTTCTTGCCGATGACGAAGAACGTCGCCTTCGCCCCCGCCGCGTCGAGCGCGTCGAGCGCGCGCGGCGTCCACACCGGGTCGGGCCCGTCGTCGAACGTGAGCACCACCCCCTTGGCGCCGCGCGGCCCGCGCACGACCGCGTCCACGAAGACGCGCAGCCGCAGCACGAGCACGCCGAGCAGCAGCGCGGTCACGTAGACCACGGCGAACGCCGCGACGACCTTGCCCGACACGGGCTCGCTCGCGATCACGCGCACGGTGAGCCCGAGCGCAGCGAGGGTGAGCAGGTAGAAGATCGCGCGCGCCGCCGGCATGACGCGGCCAGCTTAGCCCGCCGCCTCCACGCGTGGGGAGGGCCCTACTTCTTCGCCCTCTTCGCCCCCGCGCCCACGAGCTCCCCCTCGTCCTCGTCCTCGCCCTTGCCCGCCACGCGGACCTTCTTC